>NZ_JACIFT010000011.1:0-228607 GCF_014197575.1 Rhizobium sp. BK538 | reverse complement strand
GGAACGACCCGACTTTCCTCCGCCAGAAATCCTGCAGCCAGAAAAATCCTATCCGAAAAACAAAACCCGCCGAAAAATCGACGGGTTTGTCAGCGGTCTGAGGCCGGCCTTGAGCCGCCCTCTTTGTTATGTGCGATCGTCGTCGCGCATTGTTTCCTTTTGAGTGATGAGCCGCGCGCTGTGCTGACCGCTCAGGTAGATCCAGAGCCAGCTCCAGGCCACAGCAAAGCGCGAACGCGTCCCGATCAGGAAGTAGATGTGGGCGATGCCCCATATCCACCAGGCGATCCAGCCTTTCAGTTTGATGCGACCGAAATCGATGATCGCGGCGCTCTGGCCGATCGTCGCAAGACTGCCCTGATGTCTATAGCGAAACGGAGCGGGCGCCGGTTTTGCCGCTAGGCGCGCGCGGATCACTTTTGCGGCATAGGCACCCTGTTGCTTGGCGGCCGGCGCGATCCCTGGAACCGGGGCGCCGCTCTCCTGAACGACAGAGGCCGTGTCGCCGACGACAAAGACATCCGGAAACCCCGGCGCCGTCAGATCCTTCTCGACGATGACGCGCCCCGCCCGATCTGCCGGCACATCGAGCCACTTGGCAGCGGGCGACGCCTGTACGCCTGCAGCCCAGACGATCGTGCGGCTTGGGATGATCCCTTCGCTTGTCTCGACGCCTGCTGCCGTGCACTCCAGGACGCGCTCGCCGATATGCAGTTCGACACCGAGTTCTTCAAGCGCCTTGCCGGCATAGGCCGAAAGCTCTTCGGCAAAGGTAGGAAGTACGCGCGGCCCCGCCTCGACGAGCACGACCCGTGTCTTGCGCGTATCAATATTGCGGAATTCGCGCGGCAAGGCATTGCGCGCAAGCTCGACAATGATCCCGGCGAGCTCGACACCGGTCGGCCCTGCACCGACAATCGTGAAAGTCAGAAGCGCGTCACGGATAGCGGGATCGGTTTCGGTCTCCGCCCGTTCGAATGCGAGCAGAACCCGTCGTCGGATCGTCGTGGCATCCTCCAGCGTCTTCAGCCCTGGCGCAACCGGCTCCCAATCGTCTCGCCCGAAGTATGCGTGCGTTGCTCCCGTCGCTAGAACAAGGCTGTCATAACGCAGAGTCATGCCGCTGCGTAAGGCAACTTCCTTTGCGGCAGTATCGATACCAACGACCTCACCAAGCAGCGTCGTGACGTCCGGCCGGTCGCTATAGAGGTGGCGAATGGGCCAGGCGATATCCGAGGTCGAAAGGATTGTCGTCGCCACCTGGTAAAGTAGCGGTTGGAACAGGTGATGATTGCGACGGTCGACCAGGGTGATGCGGACGCCCGCTCCCTTCAAATCGTTTGCCAACTGCAGTCCGCCGAAACCGCCACCGACAACGACAACGTGGTGCTCGCTCATGACTTGCCTTTCCGTGCCATTGCGCTACCGCAAATGTCGTCGATTGCCCGCGGCTTTCAACCTCTCTTTGGGTATAGCTCGCCTGCGTCCAGCGGTTGTCGCCGAGGTCGAATTCAGAGAGTGGAGACAACTCAGTCTGCGTAAGCAACCGGAATCGATGTCCCGCTTTTCAGCAACTCCATCGAGATGGATGCGGAAACGTCGAAGAGTTCGATCTTGCGAACGATCTGCTTGTAGATCACATCGTAGTGCTCGACGCGTGGCAGCACGATCTTGAGAATGTAGTCGTGGTTCCCGGTAAGCCGATGCGCCTCGACGATCTCGGGAATGGCGCTGATCGCCCGACGAAATGCTTCGATCCATTCGTCGGTGTGGTGCGCCGTCTTGATCAGCGCAAACACCGTCGTCGGGACACCCATCTTCTCACGGTCAAGCACCACGATCCGCCGCGCAATGTGACCGCTCTCCTCCAGCCGCTGGATGCGCCGAGAACAGGCCGAGACCGATAACGCGACCTTCTCTGCGAGATCCGTCACCGAAATGCCCGCATCGGCTTGCAAGAGTTCGAGGATTCGGCGGTCGCGATCATCCAGCATCGAGTCTTCCCAGAGTTATGATTTGATTTTGCACGATACTGAAATTTGGCGCAAAAATACAGCGCCAACGGAGAACTTGATACAAACAAAGCAAACCATTTGCGCGATGATCGATGCATGATTTCGCCAATAGGAAATTCCAGACGGGAGCATAACAATAATGCAGACAATCGGACTGATTGGCGGGATGAGCTTCGAAAGCTCGGCGGTCTACTATCGCTTGATCAATGAAATGGTGCGCGAGCGCCTCGGTGGGCTCGCCTCGGCCGACCTCCTGATGCACTCCGTCAATTTCGATGAGATCGTCGCCATGCAAAGGGCGGGCGACTGGGACGCCGCTGCCAACCGGCTCGGCGACGTCGCCCTGCATCTGCAGATTGCCGGCGCGCGCTGCATGCTCATCTGCACGAACACCATGCATCTCATCGCCGACCAGGTCGCCTCGCGCATCTCCGTTCCCCTGATCCACATCATCGACGAGACCGCGAAGTCCTTGAAGGCCGCCGGACGCAAGCGCCCGCTGCTGCTCGCCACGCGATACACGATGGAGCATGGTTTCTATGCCGATCGCATGAAGAGCCTTGGCGTCGACGTCGTCGTTCCCGAAGCCGCCGACCGGACATCCGTTCATGACATCATCTTCAATGAGCTCTGCGCCGGAAAGGTGCTCGACAGTTCGCGTGACAAGCTCATGCAGATTATCGAGCGCGAGCGGGCCAAGGGCGCCGACAGCATTATTCTCGGCTGCACGGAAATCTGCCTCATCCTCGACCCGAAGCATCTGCCCCTGCCCGGCTTCGACACGACTGAGATCCATGCCAGGGCAGCTGTCGAGTTCGCGCTTGGCGACGAAGCGGTCGAAGAGATCGTCGCCGCCTGAGTGACAAATTAGTTGACTCAGTCAATTAATTGCAGGACAAAATCTCCTATCAGGAGGTTTTGTCCATGTCCGACTCTGGCTTGATCGACGTCGCCCGCGACTTCAATCGCTTCTACACGAACTTTCTCGGCGTCTTGAACCGGGCCTATCTTGATACGGAGTTCACGCTCACCGACGCACGTGTCCTCTTCGAGGTCGGCTCTCGCAACGGTATAAGCGCGGTCACTCTTGCCCGCGACCTGCACCTCGACCCCGCCTATCTCAGTCGCATCCTCAAGCGCTTCCGAGCCGACGGACTGATCGAAACAAAGCCCGATCCCAGCGATCTGCGCAGTCAGATCATTATGGTCACCACCAAGGGACACGATCAGTTCGAGGAACTTGGCAGGCGCTCAAATGCTCAGATCGCGGAGCGCTTCGGCAACCTCGCCGAGGGCGAGCCGCAAAGCGTTGTAACGGCAATGACAGCTATCCGCTCGCTACTCGATCCGGACGCCTCACCTCCTCCATTGGTCATCCGCGCCCACCGGCCCGGAGATATCGGCTGGATCGTTCAGAGCCAGGGGAAGGCCTATACCGAGGAATACGGCTGGGACATGCGCTTCGAGGGCCTTGTTGCAGAGGTCGCCGGCAAGTTCCTGGCGAATTTTGATCCGTCGACGGAGTATTGCTGGATTGCCGAGCGTGGTGGCATCAACGTCGGCTCCATTCTCGTGACCAATGGCGGCGACGGCGTTGCGAAGCTTCGTCTGCTCTATGTCGACAAAGCGGCACGCGGCCTCGGGCTCGGCAAGATGCTGGTCGACGAATGCATCCGCTTTGCCAGAACAAAGAAATATCGACAGATAACGCTCTGGACGAACGACATCCTGCACGCTGCGCGCGGCATTTACTTGAAGGCCGGCTTTCGCCTTGTCTCCGAAGAAAGACACCGGATGTTCGGGCCGGAGGAAAACGGGCAGACCTGGGTTCTTGATCTCTGATTTGCTGCGTCGCAAAAGTTTCACTTGATTTGGAAACGATCATTTCCTAATTAGTCAGCCATGACCATGGCGACCCTTTCTGAAACGACCCGGACACGCGGCAGGCCGCGCGAGTTCGATCGCGATGCAGCGCTCGACACGGCGCTGCAGGTGTTTGCCGAGCGCGGCTATCATGCCGCGTCGATCAGCGAGCTCACCGAGGCCATGGGCCTTGCCTCCGGCAGCGTCTACAAGGCTTTCAAGGACAAGCGCGGCATATTCCTCGCAGCCTTCGACCGATATCGCACCGTGCGTCGCGGCCTGCTGGATGCCCGCATGGCGAAGGTTGGAACCGGCCGCGAGAAAATCCGCGAGGTCCTGGCCCATTATGCGCTCTCGTCACATGGCGCCTCCGGTCGTTGCGGCTGCCTCGTCGTTAGCAGTGCGAACGACCTTGCGCTTTTCGACGAGGAAGCCGCCGAGCGTGTCGCAGCGGCTTTTACAGCCAACGAAAAACTGATCACCGATCTCCTCCGCCTCGGCCAAAGCGACGGCTCGATCGCAGCCGAAATTGACGTCGCGGCCACCGCCCGTACCCTCCTTTGCGTCACCAAGGGAATGCGAGTGGTCGGCAAAACGGGACGAAGCGAAGAAGACATGGTCGCTGTCGCCGAGACTGCAATGAAGCTTCTTGCGTGAATCGGGTTGCGATCGACCTGCCTAAACGCGCAACCTTTTTTAATCATCCGATAGTCCCACCGGAGCCTACTATGAGCCTTTCGACCACCACGCGGGAAACCGTCGCGCCACAGACGATCTCGCCGTTGATGACGTTTCTTTTCGCCGCCGCATGTGGGCTGGTTGCCGCCAATCTCTATTACGGCCAGCCGCTCGCCGGGCCAATCAGCACATCCCTCGGCTTTACGCCGGCGGCAACCGGCCTGATCGTCACCCTGACGCAGATCGGCTACGGTCTCGGACTGCTCTTGATCGTCCCACTCGGCGATCTGCTGGAAAATCGCAGACTTGTGCTGACACTCATCACCACCTCAGCTGTCGCTTTGGTCGGAGCCGCCTTATCGTCAACGCCCGCGATGTTTCTCCTCGCCTCGTTGTGCATCGGCCTCGCCTCGGTCGCCGTCCAGGTGCTCGTTCCCTTTGCCGCCCACATGGCGCCGGACGCAAGCCGTGGCCGCGTCGTCGGCAACGTCATGAGCGGGCTGCTCTGTGGCATCATGCTGGCACGCCCCTTCGCCAGCTCCCTTGCCGAGGCGACTTCCTGGCACATGGTCTACTTCGTCACCGCTGCCTTGATGATCGCGCTCGTCGTCATTTTGAGGGCTAAGCTGCCAGTGCGTGTTCCTCACACTAAGCTGAGCTATGGCAAGCTGCTTGCCTCTATGGCAGATCTCGCCCTCCATTCGCGCGTTCTGCAGCGTCGCGCACTCTACCAAGCCGGCATGTTTGGTGCTTTCAGCCTGTTCTGGACCACCACGCCTCTGCTTCTGGCCGGCCCTGAATTCGGGCTGACGCAGAACGGCATTGCCTTGTTCGCGCTGGCCGGTGCTGCCGGTGCCATCGCTTCGCCGATCGCCGGACGCCTGGCCGACCGCGGCCTGACCAAGGCTGCCTCCACGCTGGCGATGTTGCTTGGAATGTCGGCCTTTCTCATCAGCCACTTCGCGACGGACGGTTCGCTGACGGCGCTGCTGTTGCTGACGGCGGCGGCAATCCTTCTCGATTTCGGCGTAACGACCAATCTTGTCTGCGGACAGCGTGCAATCTACGCGATCAGCGCCGAGCATCGCAGCCGTCTGAACGGTCTCTACATGGCGACATTCTTTGCCGGTGGAGCGATCGGATCGGCCGTGGGCGGCTGGGCTTACGCCACCGGTGGTTGGACGATGACTGCCTGGATCGGCTTCTGTTTCCCGGCCTTCGCGTTCCTTCTCTTCCTGACGGAAGGCCGCGGCACGCAGATAGTCTCAGACGTTGCCTGAGTCGAACCTGAGCCGGGCGGCGCGAACTGCGCTATGGTTTTCTTCCGCCCAGTTCAGCAGCAGTGCGAGAGTACTGTAGAGCGAGCGGCCAAGATCGGTCATGCGATACTCGACACTCGGCGGCTTGGTCGGAAACACCTCCCGCTCGATATAGCCGTCACGCTGCAGATCTCTTAGCGTCTGCGTCAGCATGCGCTGCGAGATGTCAGGGATCATCCGCCGCAACTCGCCGAATCGGTATGGACGTTGCGACAGCGCCTCGAGCATCAGCGTCGACCATTTGCCGCCGATCTGCTGCATCATGTCCCTGACCGGGCAATTGCTGAAGTCGAGCTTGCTGAGATCGACGTCTCGACGAATGCCGGGTGCCTTGTTCTTCAGGTTGACGACGGAGCCGCTCATCCTTGGTTCCCTTTTGGTAACGTAGAGCGAAAAAACTGCCTTCTTTACAGCTCGCAGTCAATTCCTATTCTAGAGCTACTCTCTTTTTGAGACCAGTAACGAACCTAGAGGAAAGACATGAGCGAGACCATTCTCATCACCGGCGCCGCCGGCCAGCTTGGCCAGAGGGTCATCCATCACCTGCTCGAGACCGAGAAAGTTCCTGCTGCAAAGATCATCGCCGCAACGCGCGACCCCGCCAAGCTCGCAGATCTCGCCGCCAAGGGCGTGGTCACCCGCCAGGCGGACTTTGACGATGCCGCCTCGCTAGAAGCCGCCTTCAAGGGCGTCGATCGGTTGCTGATCATCAGCACCGATGCACTTGCCGTCCCCGGCCAACGTCTCAAGCAGCACGAGGCAGCAGTGGATGCGGCCGTGAAGGCCGGCGTGAAACACATCGCCTACACGTCGATGCCCTCGCCGGACAAATCGCTGGTCACTTTCGCACCGGACCACCTCGGCACCGAGAATGCCATCAAGGCGACGGGCATCCCCTCCACCATCATCCGCAATGCCTGGTACATGGACAACTATCTCCATGGCATGCCGCACAATCTCCAGTCGGGAAGCTGGTACACGGGCAGCGGCGAAGGCAAGATTTCGAATATCTCTCGCGAAGACTGCGCACGGGCGATCGCAGCAGCTCTTGCCTCAGGGACGAAGGAAAATGCGACCTATACGCTGACCGGAGCGGAGTCTCTGACAGCAAACCAGATCGCAGCGACCGTCACCGATGCGGTGGGAAAGCCGTTGAAGGCTGTTAGCGTCACGGATGAGCAGCTTGGCCAGGGTATGCGCGGCGCGGGTCTTCCCGATTTCGTCGCCGACATGCTGGTCTCCGCCGATGCCAACATCCGCGCGGGCAACTTCGATCTGGTAACAGCCGATTATGAGAAACTGACCGGCAAGAAGCCTGAGACACTCAAGGACTTCTTCATCGCGCACAAGACCGCCCTCATTGCCTGAGTCGGTCAAGGAGGTCCGCTTCGCACCACCGGAGCGGGCCTTCGCCTATTCGCGGTCTTAGATCTTCTGACCGCACGCCCGGCAGAACCGCCGAACGGTTTCCGCCATGCCGAATTCTAGCGCGTCCGCCGTCAATCCATGACCGATGGACACCTCAGCAAGTTTGGGAATACGCTTTACAAGCGGCGGCAAATTCGCAACCGTCAGATCGTGCCCCGCATTGACACCCAGGCCGATTGCCAGCGCCGCATCCGCTGTCTTGCCGAGCGCTTCAAGGATTGGCCCTGCCCGTTCGGGCGCGTCGTAGCACCCGCCATAAGGACCCGTATAAAGTTCGATCCGGTCAGCGCCGACCGCCTTGGCGATAGCAACGGCCTCGGCGTCCCCATCGCCGTCGGCGAACAGCGATACGCGCGTTCCCATCTTCTTCAGCCGCGCGATGACGTCTGTCAGGAAGTCGCGGTGCTTGCGGAAGTCCCAGCCATGATCCGAGGTTGCCTGTGAGGGATCGTCAGGAACCAGCGTGACCTGCTCAGGCGCGGCGCCGACACAAAGTTCGAGGAACTCATCGGTCGGATAGCCTTCGATGTTGAACTCGGCAGCAGGAAATTCATCATCGATCAGGTTTCGGATGACAGGCAGGTCGGAGAAACGGATGTGCCGCTGGTCAGGCCGCGGATGCACGGTCAGTCCGCTGGCGCCGGATTGCAGCGCGATCCGCCCCAGCCCTTCGACACTTGGCCACGGCAGATCGCGGCGGTTGCGCAGCATCGCGACGGCATTGAGATTGACGGAAAGCGTGGTCGGCATGGCAGGATTCCAAATGAAGCGAAGGATGATCGTTTCTAGGCCAATGAGTCGGTATGGGCCAACGAGATTCGTACATGAATGCATGTGAATCTGTGATGACGCGAGTGTTTCACCCGTCAGCGCGACACTGAAAGTACATATGGTTCGGTCCTCGCACTTTAGATGATCAAGCGTTTCTCCAACGCTGATTCCTCACGAGAATCGCCTTCACCTGGTGCAACTTTCTGTCCGGATTGCCCTGCAAATTAAAAGTCACTAATTTTGATACTAACAAAATACGTCAATCACGGGTAACGTAAGCTCACAATATCGAAGAGAACACCGCCAGTTGCTTCTATGCCTGAACAGGAACGATAAGAGGGAACCCCACTCAACCGCACCCTTTTGCAATTTGCAGACGCACAATGAGCACAATGGGAGGGACCATGGCAGAAGGTTACAAGCAGGGGTTCACCTCAGACCTAGCGACACAAACGCGACCGCGGCACCGTTTCCTCCCGTCAGCGGCTCTCCCCGCCGACTTGCCCCGCGGAAGAGTACCGATCGCCGACATGGCCAATGCCTTCGGCGTGACCCATCGAACCCTGCATTTCTATGAGGAGAAAGGGCTGATTTCGGCCAGCCGAATTGGCCTGATGCGCGTTTATGAGCCGGGCGACGTTATGCGCATGGCCGTCATCAACGCTTGCCGCGAGGCCGGCATGGCGGTTGCCGTGATCCAGGATCTGATGACTGACCTCATCGAGGCCGACTCGCAGGAGGCTGCCGAGGCTCTGTTTCGCGATGCGCTCGTGACCCGCAAACGCGAACTCAGCGCGGAAATGTCCACATTGCATCGACAGATGCAGCAGGTGAGCGATTTGCTCGATCGCGAGGCGACCGAGGATCAACCCCTCAACGACAATCAAAGCGGATCGGCACTCACGGATCAGGAGTTGCGGTGTCTCGCACTGATGGCGGCAGGGCTTTCCACGCAGCGCATTGCACGCACCCTCGACCTTCGAGATGACACTGCACGATCACTTGAAGCCGGCATCATCCAGAAATTCCACGCCAACAATCGCTTTCAAGCCATAGCCAAGGCCGTCATGCTCGGCGTCGTCCAAGTCTGACGCTCAGGAAAATTGCCTAACGCACGATCGTCAAGGTTTCTGCTGCGCGCGTGATAGCCGTGTAGAGCCACCGTTCGCGTGTATCGCGGAATGCCCAGCTTTCATCGAACAGCACGACGTTGTTCCACTGCGAGCCCTGCGCTTTGTGAACCGTCAGCGCATAGCCGTAGTCGAATTCGTCATAGCGCTTGCGCGTGTTCCAGGGAATCTCACCCTCGACATCCTCGAAAGCCTGCTTCAGCAGCTTGATCTTCGCTGCGCCGCGATCCATGTCGTCGTCTTCAGGCCGGATCAACAGGTTGATGCCGGGCTTCGTCGTCTCCCTGGACGATGTCATCACCTGCCAGAGCGAGCCGTTGAGCAAGCCCTTTGCCGGATCGTTGCGCAGGCAGACGAGCTTGTCGCCCGTTTGCGGATACTCGGCCGTAAAACCCTTCAGCTCGCGAAGCCGCTGATTGTATCGGCGTCGCGTGCGGTTGGTGCCGACGAGCACCTGATCGGCATCGAGCACTAGCGACTGGTTCACCTCGCCCTTGGAGATGACCTGCGCGGTGCCATAATCGCCGTAGCTGACTTCGTTGCCCTCACGAACCTGCATTGCGAGCTGGATGATCGGATTGTCGCGAGCCTGGCGGTGAATGTCCGTCAGCAGATAGTCCGGCTCCTGATTGGTGAAGAAGCCGCCGCCGGAAACGGGAGGCAGCTGGCCGGGATCGCCGAGCACCAGAATCGGCGTTCCAAAGCTCATCAGGTCCCTGCCCAGCGCCTCGTCCACCATCGAGCACTCGTCAACCACAATAAGCGCAGCCTTTGCAACCGGGCTCTGCCGGTTGATGGAGAACATCGGCGCGATGGAGGTCTTGCCCGTTTCCTCGTCCTCGACTGCCTCCTCGCCGCGCGGGCGATAAATCAGCGAATGGATCGTCTTTGCGTTGCTGGCGCCGCGCGATCGCAGCACCTGAGCCGCCTTGCCCGTAAACGCGGCAAACAGCACATCACCGTCCACATGCTCCGCGAAATGCCGCGCAAGCGTCGTCTTGCCCGTACCGGCATAGCCGAACAGACGGAAAAGCGGCGACCGCCCTTCTTTCAGCCATTTGGAAACGGCCTTGAGGGCTTCATCTTGTTGCGGAGCAAATTGCATCGTGGATCGACTTGGCAGGATTCGCCTGACATAGGCAACCCAGAAAATCTGGGCGAGCGGGCGATCACAATGGAATAAAACCGACGCCGATGGTGTCTCATGTCTGGCAACGCAATCAAGCGTGCCAACACGTGAGGAGAGAACCCATGAAATCCGCAAAGATGCTGATCGCATTTGCCATTGCATCCGCCGTCGCAACGTCCGCATTTGCGGCCCCGCCCGTCAAGGCGGTGAAATCCAGCAAGGGCGAGGTTCTTGCCGGCGAAAACGGCATGACTCTCTACACGTTCAAGAAGGACAAAATGGGCGTTTCCAATTGCTACGACGATTGCGCCAAGAACTGGCCGCCGCTGAAGGCCGCTAGCGATGCGAAGCCAGAGGGTGCATATTCGATTGTCGAACGGAAGGACGGCAGCAAGCAGTGGGCCAAGGACGGCATGCCGCTCTATTTCTGGGTGAAGGACAAGAAGATGGGCGATATCACCGGTGACGGCGTCGGCGGCAACTGGGATCTCGTCAAGCCGTGAGCGAACCGATTTGAAGACACCAGGGCAAGATACCTTCGAGGGCCAGATCCTGGCCCTCCTTCCCTCGCTGAGACGCTATTCCCGCAGCCTCACCCGGTCCGACGCGGACGGGGAGGATTTGCTGCAGGACTGCGTCGAGAAGGTCCTGGCCCGCCGCGGACAGTGGCGGGGGCTGAACTTGCGCGGCTGGGTGTTGACGATCATGACGAATCTCTATCGCAACGGCCGCCGCCAGACGGATCGCGCGCCGTTCGTGGAACTCGACGACGCTGAGGATACCGTATCGGTGGATCCCGCTCCCGATCCCCTCGAACGCTCGCGGCTGGAGGACGCGCTAAACAGCCTCTCGGAGGAAAACCGCTCGGTGCTGATGCTGGTCGTCATCGAAGGCTATACCTATCAGGAGGTCGCGACCGCGCTCGACATCCCGATCGGCACGGTTATGTCGCGCCTGTCACGCGCGCGCCAACGGATAGGAGAGCGCATGAAGGCTGACAATGTCATTACGCTTCGGAGACCGAAATGAACGAGATCAACCAGACCGTGACCGAAGCGGATCTTCATGCCTATGCCGACGGGCAGCTTCCCGATCAGGCACGCGCGCGCATCGAAGCGTGGCTCAGTGACAATCCGGACGATGCAGCAAGAGTGGCGGAATGGACGGCACGAAATGCCGATATCCGATCGCTCTTCGCAGCTTATGAAAAATCCACGGACGCGGATATAGGGCTCGTCACTGGCCGCAGACAGCCCGCAAATTGGCCGAAGCGCCTGGCGACGATGGCCGCGATCATAGCGATTTTCGGCCTTGGCGCGTTGAGCGGCCACTACGGCCCGACGCTGTTTGAAAAGCCGGATCTGCAACTGACGGAACTCGAAACGCTTCCCAACGAAGCCCGCAACGCCTTCCTGGTTTACGCCGGTGAGGTCCGTCATCCTGTCGAGGTCTTTGCCAATGAGGAAGCTCATTTGGCGACCTGGCTCGGCAAGCGGCTAGCTGTTCAGGATCTCAAGGTTCCGAACCTGCAGGAGCTCGGCTTCAAGCTGGTCGGCGGTCGCCTGTTGCCCGTCGATGGCAGTCCCGGTGCGATGTTCATGTACGAGGACCAGGCTGGCGAACGCCTGACGGTCCTCGTCGGGCGCAACGCCGATAACAGATCTACCAGCTTCCGCTTCGCCTCGTCCGGCAATATCGAAACCTTCTACTGGATCGATGGCGAACTCGGCTATGCCGTGACCGGCGAGGTCTCGCGCGATGTGTTGAGAAAGGTCGCGGAGGAGTGCTACAGGCAGTTTCCGTCCTGATCCTCAGTACAGCGGATCATTGGCAAGCTCGATAGGCTTGCCGTGCGGCGTTGCCTCCGCCGCCCGCTGCCAGCTCTTCTGCAGATCGAGGATCATGTCGGCGTCGGCCACGCCGAGTTTGACAAGGATCGCCGAAAGCGCCGCCACCCAGCAATCGAAATAGTCGCTGCCGTCTTCGGCGCGGCCGGGCTGATGCAACTCCAGGGACAGGGTCTTTGCCCATTCGCTCCACGTAAACAGGCCGCGCTCGTGCAGATGCACCGTCATGGCGAAAGCTTCCGCAGCCCAGGGCTCGGGAAAAACCGGCTCGCCATCGGAGGATTTCGGCAGTTGCGGCGATTGCGCCAGCGGCGAGCGCGTTTCACACTGGCTCAAGATAGCTCTCCCAGGCATCGATCGACACGCTGAGCGTCGGGTCGGCACCTTCGCCCCAGATCTCTACACCGTCGAACACGACCGTATAAACCCATTGCGGGTTTTCGCCCTTTCCATGGGCGTTGTCGTCCGGAAACACGAAGGAGCCCTGCACCACCTCCACAACGCCGGTTTTGGCGCGTGCATAACGCGGCAGCCGCGTATGTGTGGTCGGATTGAAATTCCTGGTTCGGACCCTGTCCCCGGCGCCAAAGCGGGGCGGCGTTGTCACCGACCGATCACACGGACCACCCTTTGCCAGCACGCCCGCCACCATGTCGGCCTTCAGGACGCGCTTCGGCGTCGCGCCATCCGTTTGCTTGTGGCCAGCAGCGATCTCTCCGGCGGTGACGAAACCGTGCCGCTCAAGCAGCACCTCGAGAGCCCGCGTCCAGATCTCATAGTAGCTCGCGCCAAGATAATTCGCCGGCGGAATGTTTTCGCGGGCATGCCGACTCTCGTCGATATTCCAAGCGCCAAACGCGCCACTGGAAAGCGTAAGTCCAAGCGCCCGTTTCTCCCACTCCGCATGGAAATACGGCTCGTTCTTCTGGGGCGCGACTGGGCCGAAGCCCATCTGACCGCCAAGGTCGTGAGGGCCGTTCATGGAGCAACTCCCGCCACAGCCGCGAGACCCGTCCCGATCATCGCGTCGCGGCTGACGAGATCGGCAAGCTGCTCCTCGCTCCACCCTTCTGTGCCTTCCGGTCGCTCGGGAACGACCAGATAACGCAGCTCCGCAGTCGAATCCCAAACGCGGATCTTCTTATTCTCCGGCAACATCACGCCGAACTCAGCCAGCACGCCCCGCGGATCGATGACCGCCCGCGAGCGATAGGCGGGGGCCTTGTACCAGACCGGCGGCAGGCCAAGCACGGACCACGGATAACAGGAGCAAAGCGTGCAGACGACGAGATTGTGCGTATCCGCGGTGTTGAACACCGCACGCATGTGCTCACCCTGACGGCCGGTATAGCCGAGGCTCGCGACGGCAGCCGTCGCATCACGCCGCAACCACTCGGCAAATTCATGATCACTCCACGCCCTGGCAACGACGCGCGCGCCGTTGCGCGGACCGACCTTTGTCTCGTAGGTCTCCACGATCGCGTCTATCGCCGCCGGATCGATCAGTCCCTTCTCCGTCAGAACCGTCTCAAGCGCCCTCACCCGCGCCTGCATGTCGGTATAGCGGTTATCGTGGTGGTGGTCGTGGTCGTGCTGGTGATCGTCGTCGTGCACGAGATATCCTCCTCCGCCAATCTGCCGCTATCTTTACGCTCTCGTGCGCGTCACGCCAAGGCCTCTTGCCGATGCAACTTTTCGGTTAAGTTCGATGCCATGAACATCCTGATTCTCGGTGCGACAGGCTTTATCGGTTCGGCGGCAGCATCCCGCCTACTGGCTGACGGGCATAGTGTTACTGGCCTCGGACGCAACCCATCTCGCGCTCGTCTGAAATTGCCGGATATCAGATGGATTGAGGCCGATCTGTCAGAAATGCTGCGCGCGGAAGATTGGCGCGCGGTCATTGAAGGTCATGACGCCGTCGTCAATTGCGCGGGCGCTCTGCAGGACGGCCTTGCCGACGATCTGGCGGCGACACAACACAAGGCGATGCTGGCGCTGTACGCCGCCGCACAGCAAACGCGCCCTCTCATCGTCCAGATTTCCGCACGGACGAACGGCGCCGCCGGCGACCTGCCGTTCCTGGCAACGAAACATCAGGCTGACAAAGCGCTCGCCTCAAGCGGCCTGCCTCATGTCATCCTGCGCCCGGCCCTCGTCCTCGGCCGCAACGCCCATGGGGGTTCGGCCCTGCTGCGCGCCCTCGCCGCCCTGCCCTTCAGCATCCCGCTAGTTCATGCAGCTAGTCCGGTTGCAACAGTAGCACTTGACGACGTCGCGGCGGCGGTAAGTAGCGCTGTGGCGGGACATCTCCCATCTGGCACTGACGCGGATCTTGCATCGACCGAGCAATTGACGCTCGCCCAACTCGTTACCCTCCACCGGCAATGGCTGGGTTTGCCGCACGCAGATGTGGTATCCCTGCCTGCCGTCGCTGCCGCACCGGCCACCTGGGTCGCAGACGCTGCCGGTCGCCTTGGATGGCGGTCGCCCTTGCGCTCCACGGCCATGACCGTCATGGCGGAAGGCATCCAGCCAAGCGCCGACAGAGACCCCGGTATTGCTACAGCGTCGGCGCGGGACATCTTGCGCATGAACCCGGCCGGCGTGCAGGATCTTTGGTTTGCCAGGCTCTATCTCCTGAAGCCGCCGATAATCGGTACTCTGTCGATATTCTGGCTGCTGTCGGGTTTTTTGCCCTTGCTTGATATTGGGCGTGCCGCCACGCATTTCCTGCCGCTGCTGCAGGCCGGCCCTGCCGTGTCGCTGGCCGTCCTCACCTGCCTGATCGATATGCTGCTCGGCGCGGCTGTCCTTGTCCGGCCACTCGCCCGCAGAGCTATGCACGGCATGATGTTGGTCTCGCTGACCTATCTTGCCGGTGCCACCATCGTCGAACCTTCCTTGTGGCTCGATCCGCTTGGCCTTTTGGTCAAAGTCCTGCCGTCGCTGGTGCTGACGCTGGCCGCCCTCGCTATTTTGGATGAAAGATGATGCTCGAACAGTTGCTGCTGCTGGCACATGTGATCGGCGCGACTGTCCTGTTCGGTACGGGCGCCGGCATCGCTTTCTTCATGGTGCTCGCACACGGGACGCGGGATCCCAGGCTGATCGCTCATGTCGCGGGAACCGTCGTCATCGCCGATACGCTGTTTACGGCGACAGCCGCACTTCTCCAGCCGGTGACAGGTTATCTGCTGGCGCGACTGATCGGCTGGGAGCTGACAGAGGGCTGGATCACCCTCTCATTGCTACTCTACGTTTTTACCGGCCTTTTCTGGCTGCCGGTCGTCGGTATTCAGATCCGTATGCGAAATCTCGCCCGCGCTGCCGCTGTGGCGCGCGCGGAGTTGCCCGCAACCTATTTCCGGCTTTATCGCATCTGGTTTGCCTTTGGATTTCCGGCATTCTTCGCAGTTATCGGCATCCTGTGGCTGATGCTCAACAAACCGGCGATCACACTATTTTAGCATCGGCCAGAGGCTGAGCACCAACAACACGGCCATGGTAATGTTGAACCATTTGAGCCTCACAGGATCCGACAGCCAATCGCGCAGCGCCGAGCCGAACCCTGCCCAGGTCGACACGCTCGGCACGTTGACCAGCGCGAAGGCGAAGCCGACAATCAGGACACTCGCAAGATAGATATCCGGGATGGTATAGGTTGCCATCGCGGTTACGGCCATGACCCATGCCTTCGGATTGACCCATTGGAAGGCTGCCGCCGACAGGAACGACATCGGCTTCACGCCGCTTTTGCCTTCGCTAAGTGTACGCGATGTCGCGATCTTCCAGGCGATCCAGGCAAGATAAGCGCCGCCAGCAAACTTCAGCGTCGTATAGAGCGCCGGCACCGTGTGCAGCAGCGCTCCAAGTCCAAATCCTACGCCGATCAACAGCGAGAAGAACCCTGCTCCGATACCCAGCATATGCGGAACGGTGCGGCGGAAGCCGAAGTTCACGCCGGATGCGAAGAGCATCATGTTGTTGGGGCCTGGCGTTATCGATGTCGTAAAGGCAAACAGAACAAGTGCCAGAAATGTATCCAGCGGCATGAGACCTCCCAGAGGCCCGCGATTGCTTGGGCGGGCTCGATTGATTTAGGTCAATATAGCTGACCCAAATTCGCCGTTCCACGCAATCATTGTCATGGTGACAGGATTGGTTGAAAGATTGCGGAGCCGTCCAATCTTTTTCGAAAGCGGAAATGACATCATGCGAGACGACGCCATCCCAACCATCCAACTTCCGAACGGTGCAGAGGTTCCAGCCCTCGGTCAGGGCACCTGGAACATGGGTGAGAATCCCACCGAGGCGAGGCGGGAAATAGCAAGCCTGCGCGCTGGCCTCGATCTTGGCATGACGCTCATCGATACCGCGGAAATGTATGCCGAAGGTGGCGCGGAGAAGATTGTCGGCGAAGCGATCCAAGGGCGACGGGACGAGGTCTTTCTCGTCAGCAAGGTCTATCCCTGGAACGCCAGCCGAAAGGGAACGATCGAAGCCTGTGAACGCAGCCTATCGCGCCTCGGCACCGACCGCATTGACCTCTACCTGCTGCACTGGCGCGGCGATCATCGCCTCGCGGACACCGTCGAGGCGTTCGAAGCGTTAAAGACATCCGGCAAGATCGGCGCCTGGGGCGTCTCCAACTTCGATATGAATGACATGGAGGAATTGCGGACCGTTCCCGCGGGGCGCAATGTCGCCGCCAACCAGGTTCTCTACAACCTGTCGCGCCGCGGCGTTGAATACGAAATGCTGCCTTGGTGTCAGGAGCGTCAGATCCCGCTCATGGCCTATTCGCCGATCGAACAGGGACGCATCCTGCATCACCCGGAACTGATCCGCATCGCCAAGGTTTATCAGGCAACGCCGGCGCAGGTGGCGCTTGCCTTCCTGCTGGAGCGTGACGGCGTGATCGTTATCCCGAAGACGTCGAGCGCTGCCCGCGCCGCCGAAAACCGAGACGCCGTCTCGCTCGACATTACCGACGAGGATTGGGCCGTGCTGGATGCCGCCTTCCCGCCTCCGGCAAGAAAAAGACCGCTGGAGATGCTCTGATCCCAGCGGTCTTGGACGTCACTGCACGGTGCCTTACATGCCCTGCTGGCCGCGGTTCATCGCGGCAATGCCGGTGCGGCAGACCTCGATCAGGCCGAGCGGCTTCATGATCGAGACGAACTGATCGATCTTCGAGGACTTACCGGTGATTTCCAGGATGAAGTGATCGACGGTCGCGTCGACGACCTTCGCATGGAAGGCATCCGCAAGACGGAGCGTTTCGGCGCGGGTCTCACCCGTGCCGACGACCTTGACGAGCGCCACTTCGCGCTCGATCGGCCGTTCCTGACCGAGTTCGCGGGCGCGCACCGTCAGATCGACTACCCGATGAACAGGCACGATGCGCTCGAGCTGCGCCTTGATCTGTTCAAGCACGTGCGGCGTGCCGCGCGTCACGACGGTAATTCGCGACAGATGCGCCTGATGCTCGGTTTCGGAGACAGTCAGGCTCTCGATGTTGTAGCCGCGGCCTGAGAACAGGCCGATGACACGGGCAAGGACGCCCGGCTCATTGTCGACGAGGACGGAAAGCGTATGGCTTTCGGCGGCCGCCGTCTCAGGCGAGATGAAGTAGGCAGAGCCCGTCGGCTGAAGGTGTGCATTCATGATCGTGGGTTTCCTCTACCTTGATATCAAACGAGCTGGCGGCCTTTGGCGTCGATCGCATTGGCGACCGCCTCGTCCGTGGCTTCATCCGGCAGCAGCATCTCGTTGTGAGCCTTGCCCGAGGGGATCATCGGGAAGCAGTTGGCGAGATTGGCGACGCGGCAATCGAAAATGACAGGCTTCTTCACGTCGATCATTTCCTGGATCGCACCGTCCAGATCTTCCGGCTTGTCGCAACGCAGGCCAACGGCACCGTAGGCTTCGGCGAGTTTGACGAAGTCAGGCATCGCTTCCGTATAGGAATTCGACAGGCGGTTGCCGTGCAGCAGCTGCTGCCACTGACGAACCATGCCCATGTACTGGTTGTTCATGATGAAGATCTTGATCGGCGCCTCATACTGGATGGCCGTTGACATTTCCTGGATGCACATCTGGATCGAGGCGTCGCCAGCAATGTCGATGACGAGGCTTTCCGGATGCGCGATCTGAACGCCGAGCGCTGCCGGCAGGCCGTAGCCCATGGTGCCGAGGCCGCCCGAGGTCATCCAGCGGTTCGGCTTCTCGAAGCCGTAGAACTGTGCCGCCCACATTTGGTGCTGGCCGACTTCGGTCGTGATGTAGGTGTCGCGATCCTTGGTCAGCGCATAGAGGCGTTCCAGCGCGTATTGCGGCATGATGACATCATTGCTCTTGGTATAGGCGAAGGAGTTGCGCGCGCGCCAACGGGTGATATCGGCCCACCAATCGGCGATCTGGCTCTTCTCCGGCTTCTTCGGCAGCGCCCGCCACAGGCGGACCATATCTTCCAGAACGCTTCCGACGTCGCCGCGAATGCCGAGATCGACGCGAACGTTCTTGTTGATCGAGGACGGGTCGATGTCGATGTGGATCTTCTTCGAGTTCGGCGAGAAGGCATTGATGCGGCCGGTGATACGGTCGTCGAAGCGCGCGCCGATGCAGACCATGACGTCGCAGTCATGCATCGCCATGTTCGCCTCGTAGGAGCCGTGCATGCCGAGCATCTTCAGCCAGTTCTTGCCGGAAGCCGGATAAGCGCCGAGGCCCATCAGCGTCGAGGTGATCGGGAAATCCGTCAGCTCGACAAGCTCGCGCAGCAGCTTGGTGGCCTCGGGGCCGGAATTGACAACACCGCCACCGCTGTAAATGACCGGACGTTTTGCGCTCGCCATCAGCTCAACGGCCGCGTGGATCTGGTTAAGATCGCCCTGGACCTTGGGCTGATAGCTCTTCTGGATCGCATGGGCTGCCGGCGGCGTGTAGGTGCCGGTCGCAAACTGCACGTCCTTCGGAATGTCGACGACAACCGGGCCCGGACGGCCGGACTGGGCGATGCGGAAGGCTTCATGGATGATCGCAGCGAGATTGTTGACGTCCTTGACCAGCCAGTTGTGTTTGGTGCAAGGGCGGGTGATGCCGACGGTATCGCACTCCTGGAAGGCATCCGAGCCGATCAGTGAGGTCGGAACCTGGCCGGTGAGGCAGACGAGCGGGATGGAATCCATCAACGCGTCCTGCAGCGGCGTGACGGCATTCGTCGCACCCGGACCCGAGGTAACGAGCATGACACCGACCTTGCCGGTGGAGCGGGCATAGCCTTCAGCCGCATGGCCGGCACCCTGCTCGTGGCGGACGAGAATGTGCTTGATATCGTCCTGCTGGAAGATCTCGTCGTAGATCGGCAGCACTGCGCCACCCGGATAGCCGAAGATATGCTCGACGCCGTTGTCCCTCAGTGCCTGGAGGACGATCTCCGCGCCCGTCATCCGATTGCCTGCTGCCTGATTGTCCGTGCCCGTCATGTTTGTTTTCCATTTTGACTGCTGGGATTTGAGTTTTGTGGTCCGGAAGCCCGAATTTCGGACATAAAAAAAGGCCCCTGAGGGAGCCTGTCATCTAGCGCATGGGTGGCTATCGCCGGATGGTTACACCACCCTGCCCATGCGCCTTCCCACCACGATAAGAGCTACTGCGATTTTCATGGGGCGAAGTGATAGACAGAAAATTTCGCATCGTCAACGCATGCCGCAATAAAAAATCGAGCAGCGTCGTACCGCCCGAACGTGTGCGTGAACGGCCCACCTTTGGCAAAAACACTTTCTTAAACGTTCGCTCATATCCTCTTTTGCTACCGCAGGGAGTAGCCCTTTGCTGAACAAGGACTTGCACACCTCAAGCAAGGCAGGCGAGCATGACCGCCGCGATGACCAGACCCCGGGCAACCGGTTTCTCGGTCGCGTTGTTGCGTGTAGCGGGTCTCGCGCCACCATCGCCGCAGTCGCCGAAGCTGGCGGCACAGAGTTGGCCGAACTGTGGTCGGTCGGCAGGTTGATTTCGATCAGCGTTGGTCGAAACCGCGTGGTCGCCCTCGTCTACTCCATGAACACCGGCGGTCACGGCTGGGGTGAAGGAGAGGACAACTACTTTCAGATCGAAACCGAACTGCTCGGCGAGGTCCGCGTCGACGAGGATGGGCGCGAGCAGTTCTCGACCGGCATCTCCCGCTATCCCTATCTCGGCGCCATCGCCCATCGCATTCGCGCAAGCGACCTGATGCGGATCTATGATGCCGGCACCGGAACGACGGCCGTCATCGGCAAGCTCACGCAGGACGAGAGCATCGACGCTGCAATCCACATCCCCTCCATGCTGTCGAAACACTTCGCCATCGTGGGCTCGACCGGCGTCGGCAAGTCGACCGCCGTCTCACTACTCTTGCAGAAGGCAATCGAAGCCGATCCAAAGCTGCGTGTCCTGATCCTCGACCCACATAACGAGTTCGCCGCCGCCTTCCCGAAGCACTCCGTAGTCATCGACACCGATACGCTCGATCTGCCTTTCTGGCTGATGAAGCTGGAGGAGTTCGCCGAGGTCGTTTTTCGTGGTCGCGCGCCTATTCCAGAAGAAGTCGATGTTCTGCGAGACCTGTTGCCGGAGGCAAAGCGTGCCTTCCGCGGCAGCGACAACTCGCTCGTCCGTCGTACGACGGAGAAAAGTTCGATCACGGCCGATACGCCGGTTCCGTATCGCATGGCGGACCTGCTCGCCTTGATCGACGAGCGCATCGGTCGGCTCGAGGGCCGTGGCGAAAAGCCTCTCCTCAGATCGCTGAAGATGCGTATCATCGCCGCCATCAACGATCCTCGCTACCACTTCATGTTCTCCAGCAACACGATCAGCGACACGATCATGGAGACGGTGGCCGAAATCTTCCGTATTCCTGGCGATAGCCGACCGATCTGCACCTTCCAGCTGTCCGGCATCCCGTCCGAGGTCGTGAACTCCGTTGCCTCGGTTCTCTGCCGCATGGCTTTTGAAATCGCATTGTGGAGTGACGGCGCCATCCACATGCTTGTGGTCTGCGAAGAAGCGCACCGCTACATTCCGTCGGACCCAAATCTCGGCTTTTTCCCGACCCGGCAGGCTATCGCCCGCATCGCCAAGGAAGGCCGCAAATACGGCGTGTCGCTGGGGATTATCACCCAGCGCCCCGGCGAACTCGATCAAACGATCCTGTCGCAGTGCTCGACGCTCTTTGCCATGCGCCTAGCCAATGATCGCGACCAGGAGATCATTCGCTCGGCGATTCCCAATTCGTCGATCTCGACGACCAGTTTCATTTCCTCGATCGGCAACGGCGAGGCGATTGCCTTCGGTGAAGCGATCAGCGTTCCGATGCGAATGCGCTTCTCGCGCGTCGAGGAGCGCTACTTGCCCAAGGCCAATGGCGCCAATGTGAAAGTCAGCGAAGAGGATCCTGATAACGTCGACCTGCGCAAGATCGTGACGCGCATGCGTGCCGTCAGCGGTCCCGATATTTCGGCGTTCCAGCAAAGCTATTCCGCCGCGATGCCGCCCAGCGGTCCTTATGAGGACGAAGACGACTATGACGACGTCGACGGGCCGGTAGCACCATCTTCCTACCCGTCGGCACCAATGGCTGCCCGCATGCCGGCAACACCGCCACTTGCCCCGATCGAACCCTATCGCCGCGATATGCTGCCGGGGGCAGGCTCGCAGCGTGAGCCTCTAGCCGCCACACCGCGTTCAAACGCCGCGGTGCCGGAAACGTCCATCGACAGTCGCCTCGAGGCTCTAAAACGCGAAATCCGCGGAGAATCGTCACCGGGACAAGGCGACAAGCCAACTGTCGCAGGGAGCATTCGTCGCGAACCCGGCATGTCCCTCCGTGACAGCATACTGAAAAAGCCCCTTAGCAGCCTGAACGATAAGGACTAACGCCGCTCGCGGCTTTACGGCAAGCGCTCCCAGCTCTCATCCATCTGGTTGCGAAACCAGGTCATCTGCCGCTTGGCATATTGCCGCGTCGTCGCCGCACCCCGCTCCAGCACTTCGTCGCGGGTCAGCTCACCGTTCAGCATCGCCGCAATCTGCGCCACGCCAATCGCCTTCATCACAGGCATGTCGGGCGACAGCGAAAGGGCGAGCAGCGCTTTCACCTCATCCTCTGCCCCCTGCTCCAGCATCTTTTCGAACCGGCCGTTGATCCGCTGGTGAAGCACGCTTCGCTCCGGCTGCACGACGATCTTGCGCGCCGTCGATGGGTCTACGATCAGAGGCCCCGCTTGCGCCTGAAAATCGACGATCGAGCGGCCAGTCGCCTCGAGAACCTCCAGCGCCCTTACGATCCGCTGTCCATCCTGCGGACGAAGACTACCAGCGACTGCGGGATCGCGCTCTTGCAGCTGTCGATAAAGTTCGTCAGGCCCTTCTTCCTGCAGGCGTGAACGGAGGCCGTTGCGCACATCCTCCGGTATCACGGGCATGTCCGAAAGCCCGCCGGTCAACGCCTTGAAATAAAGGCCGGTTCCGCCAACAAAAATCGGCTTTCGTCCCTCGGCACGAAGACGCTCCAGCAGATCCGTAACATCACGCAGCCAAGCGCCCGTCGAATAGGCGCGGCTCGCCGGAACATGGCCGTAGAGGTAATGCGGCACGCCCTGCATATCGGCTTCCGAGGGCCGCGCGGTCAACACGCGCAACGTGTCGTAGACCTGCATGCTGTCGGCATTGACGACGACGCCACCGTGCTCTTTCGCCAATTCGACGGCAAGCGCGGACTTGCCGCTGGCGGTCGGCCCGGTTATCAGGATCGCGTTCACTGCGCTCAGAAGGTTTTCCATCATGGCCCTCGTTGCCACGCTTGTTGCCAATCCGTCAAATCCTGTTCTCACGCCCCTGGTTGCCGAGCAGGCGGCAGACGCAGTGAATGCTTCCGGCCTCTACTGGCTTGCCGATGGAATCGCCTGCGATATCGTGCTGAGGGACGGGACGGACGTGGAGGCCGCTCGAGCCAGCATTCTCGCCGTCATCGACAGTGCTGCTATCGACCTCGTCGTCCAGGATGCCGAAACGCGCCGCAAGAGACTTCTGATCGCCGATATGGACTCCACGATGATCGGCCAGGAATGTATCGACGAGCTCGCCGCCGAAGTGGGACTGAAGGAGAAGGTCGCCGCGATCACTGCTCGCGCCATGAACGGCGAGATCGCCTTCGAGCCGGCCCTTCGCGAGCGCGTCGCGCTGTTGAAGGGATTGCCGATCGGTATCGTGGACGAAGTCATTGCCAGACGCATCACACTAACCCCGGGCGGCCCCGAACTGATCGCCACCATGAAATCGAAGGGACATTATACGGCGCTTGTCTCTGGCGGCTTCACTGTCTTCACCGGTCCCATCGCAAAGACGCTCGGCTTCGACGAAAACCGGGCGAACGTCCTTCTGGAAGAGAACGGCCTCCTCTCCGGCCTCGTCTCTGAACCTATCCTCGGCAAACAAGCCAAGGTCGATGCGCTGAACGATATTTCAGAAAAGCTCGGCATTTCGCCAGACGACGCCATCGCAGTTGGCGACGGCGCAAACGATCTCGGGATGCTTCAACTTGCCGGATCCGGTGTCGCGTTGCACGCCAAGCCGACCGTTGCCGCGCAAGCGAAAATACAGATCAACCACGGCGATCTCACCGCCCTGCTTTATATCCAGGGCTACCGCAAAACCGATTTCGTAACGCCATGACAGTGATCTTAACGACGGACCGCCTGCTTTTGCGCAATTGGACCGAAATGGACCGGCCGCTTTTCCACGAGATCAATTCCGATCCTGAAGTGATGGAATTCTTCGCCTTTCGTCGCGATCGCACTGAAGCAGATTCGTTGCTGGACAGTATTCGCGATGCCATTGCGACTTCAAGGCTTGGCTTCTACGCCATAGCCCTGAAGGAAACCGATGAGCCGATCGGCTTTTGCGGTCTCTGGAAACCCGAACTGGAACCGTTCCTTCCGGCGGACACGATCGAGGTCGGCTGGCGTCTTGCGAAGCGGCATTGGGGCAAGGGATATGCAACGGAAGCGGGAGCGGAGGCACTTCGCCATGGCTTCACCCAGTTCGATCCTCCCGAGATCGTCTCTTTCGCAGTGGCGGACAATCATCGTTCCACCGCCGTCATGCGCCGACTGGGCCTGCATCACGAACCGGATCGTGATTTCGACCATCCCCGCGTTCCCGACACGCATCCGCATCTCAAACGCCACGTTCTCTATACGATCAGCCGTCAGCAATGGGAGCGTAGAATCGGCTGACGCCGACTGCCGACGCACGTCAGGCACATGGAAAATGTGGTCCGTTTGCCTCCGTCGCCGACACAGGCTTCGAACGATGAAGCGTTTCGAAGATTCACGAAGGGATGAACAAGCCCTCGTCTCGCTATTCCATCGGCACTGCGACGAAGCGCAAGTCGCCATTCGCCGACGCGATCATCATCTGCGCATTGCGCCGGCCTTCCTGCTTCAGCGACTGCACCTTAGCAGCAACCGCTTCAGGCGAACGCATGAATTCCTGCGCCACCTCAACGATCACGTCGCCAGGCTTCAGGCCCTTTTCCGCCGCCAGTGAGCCCGGCGCAACCTCGGCGACGAGCACGCCATCTACGCTTTCAGCGATACCGAAGGTTTTGCGGGTCTCCGCGCTTAGTTCCGACAGCGACAGGCCGAGCACGTTCTTCGGATTCGTTGCATCGGGTGTCGCCTGATCCGTCTTGCCCTTGCCATCAGGCATAGGCTGGCTCTGCTGATCACCGGGCTCATCCATGTCCTGGTTTTCATCAGGATCCGGATTGATGACCCCGCCCTTGTTGTTGGAGTCGGCATCGTTCGAGGCAGCCTGATCGCTGTCTTCGAGACGGCCGAGAGTCACCTTCACGGTCTGCTCCTTGCCATCGCGAAGAACGACGACGTCGACTTCCTTGCCCACCGGGCTTTCCGCCACAACGCGCGGCAGATCACGCATCTCGTTGACGGGCTTGCCGTCGAATTTCAGGATGACATCGCCCGCCTTGATCGAGCCATCATCGACCGGACCGCCCTTGATGACGCCTGCCACCAGCGCACCTTTGGCGCTCGTAAGACCGAGGCTGTCGGCGACATCGTCTGTAACCGGCTGGATGCGCACGCCGAGCCAGCCACGCCGCGTTTCGCCAAACTCGCGCAACTGCTCGACGACGCCGGCCGCCAACTCAGACGGCACCGAAAAACCAATACCGATCGATCCGCCGCTCGGCGAAATGATCGCCGTGTTGATGCCGATGACCTCGCCCTTCATGTTGAAGAGCGGGCCGCCGGAATTGCCCTTGTTGATGGCCGCATCCGTCTGGATGAAGTTGTCGTAGGGGCCGGCGTTGATGTTGCGTCCGCGTCCCGAAATGATGCCGACAGTCACGGACCCGCCGAAGCCGAACGGATTGCCGATCGCCATAACCCAATCGCCGATGCGCATCACGCTGGAATCGCCAAATTTCACGGCCGTCAGCGGTGTCTTCGGCTCAACCTTCAGGACGGAAAGATCGGTCTTCGTATCGGTTCCGATCAGCTTCGCCTTCAGCTTGGTGCCGTCGGCGAAATTGACTTCGATATCGTCTGCGCCTTCGATAACGTGGTTGTTGGTGACGATGTAACCTTGCGGATCGATGACGAAGCCCGACCCCAACGAGTTGACGTTGTGGTTGCCGCCCTTGTTACCCTTCTGCTTGTTGAAAAAGTCGTTGAAGAACTCCTGGAAAGGCGAGCCGTCGGGCGCGCGCGGCGCCGGACCAACGCCCTCATCGTCCTTGACATTTTGCGACGTCGAAATGTTTACAACGGCATTGAGGAGCCCTTCTGCAAGATCGGCAACAGATGCCGGCCCGTTCATCGGCGGCGTGCCCTGTGCGTGGACTGCGCCTGTGAATCCAATATTAGCCAGAAGTGCAGCGCCGGCCAGGAGAGCGAGCGATCGTCTGAAGGTCGGGCGGTTCGTCGGGGCCATCAAGCATCCTCATTTCAAATAAAACGCACTCTGAACACCAGCATAAGGCGGAATGATGGAGGGTGAAATCACCTTTTCGCGAAATCCCGCGCAATATGTCCGCCACGCTCGCGAACATCATGTCGCAAGCAAAAAGGGCCGGCAAAGCTGCCGGCCCTTCGTATTTCTGTACGTCCCGATGCGTCGATCAGTTCGTCGGCGCGGTCGGCATCGCCGGCGCCGGTGCGTTTCGTGGCGCGCCGTTTGCGTCGTTGAAGAAGCGGAAGAACTGCGAATTTGGCGAGATCACCAGTGTCGTGTCCTGCGAAGTCAGAGCCGTCGAGTAAGCTGCCATTGAGCGATAAAACTCGAAGAATGCCGGATCCTTGCCAAAGGCATCCGCAAACAACCGGTTCCGCTCGGCGTCGCCTTGACCGCGCAGGATTTCGGAATCGCGTTGCGCCTCGGCGGTGATCTCGACCACCTGCCTGTCTGCGATAGCTCGGCGGCGCTGGCCCTCTTCCGTACCCTGTGCGCGCAGGAGTTCAGCTTCGGCAAGACGCTCGGCGCGCATACGGTCATAGGTCTTCGGCGCAACCTCACGCGTCAGATCCGTCCGACGGATGCGGACGTCTTGGATGTTGAGGCCGAGGTCTTCGGCATCGCGATGCAGATCGTCGCGAACCTCAAGCATCATTGCCACACGCTCTTCCGACAGTGCAGCATCGAAGTCGCGCAGACCGTAAACACGGCGAAGCGAAGAATCGAGCTGCGTGCGAAGGCGCGCTTCCGCTGCCTCGCGATCGCCCGAGACCGTTTCTCGGAACTTGCGCACGTCCCTGATGTCATAGACCACGAAGGCATCGACATCGAAGGTCGCGCCACCCCGAACCTGGACACGAATGTTGTCGAGGTCGAAGCGAAGCGCCTGCCTTTCGACGATCTGAACGCGGTCGGCATCCATGAAGGCAAACGGCAGCTTGAAGTAGATGCCCGGCTCAGTCTTCACCGACTGGATCTGGCCGAAGCGGACAACAATTGCCTGTTCACGCGCGTTCACCACGAAGACCGAGGAGTAGAGCGCGATCAAGATGACGGCGAGGATGCCGAGGATGACAGGAAGCCTGTTTGATGTCATGGCTCAACCTCCCTGCTGTGCCGGCTTGCCGATCTCATTGAGCGGCAGATAGGGCACAACCCCCTGCTTCTCGTCGATCACGACTTTCTTGGAATTCTTCAGAACCTGCTCCATCGTTTCCAGGAAGAGGCGCGTACGGGTTACGTCAGGCGCTTTCGCGTATTGTTCGTTGATGAAGGAGAAGCGCTGGGCCTCACCTTCGGCCTCCTTGACGACACGATTCTTGTAAGCCGCTGCCGCTTCGCGGATCTGGGCGGCGTCACCGCGCGCCTGACCAAGCTTCTGGTTGGCGTATTGATTGGCCTCTTCGACCAGTCGCTGCTTGTCCTGGTCGGCACGCTGCACCTCTTCGAAGGCATCGGCAACTTCGCGCGGCGGTGCCACGTCCTGGATCGTCACGGCGCCGATGGAGATACCGGCCCTGTAGCGGTCCATGGTCCCCTGGACGATGTTGGCGACTTCTGTCTCGATCGGCTGACGATTGTCACGGAATGCGTCCTGGGCCGGACGGCGACCGACGACTTCGCGCATGGCGCTTTCGGCGACCTGCTGCAGTGTCTCAGCCGGATTCTCGACGTTGAAAAGATATGCCTTCGGATCGCTGACCGTGAAGAAGACGGAGAACTGGACGTTCAGGATGTTCTGGTCACCGGACAGCATCAGGCCGCTCGGCGAGGAGGAGGACGTCGATGCCGAACCGATGTTCTGCTGCTGCATCGTCACCTTTACGATTTCTACGGTCTCCATCGGCCACAAATGGAAATGCAGGCCGGGTGTGGAAATCTCTTCCTTCGGATTACCGAAACGCAATTCGACGCCGCGCTCGTCCGGCTGGACGATGTAGATGCACTGGAAGAGCCAGAACACTACCAAAATCGCCGCCACAATGACGAGTACGCCGCCGTTGAACCCGCCCGGTACAATGTTGCGAAGCTGATCTTGGCCACGTCGGATAATGTCTTCCAGATCGGGCGGGCCGCCCTTGCCGCCGCCGCCACCGCGCGGGCGATTGGGCCCTTGCCCCCATGGTCCCTGATTGTTACCGCCGCCGCCGCCCCAAGGGCCGCCGCCGCCATTCTGATTGCTCCAGGGCATCAAAACCTCGTTATTCGTTAAACTCCCGATCGCCCAACCCACGGGGGCGGCGGATACTAGCGATCGTGACCGTTATAGGTATCGCCGCATCTGCTTTCAACGCAACATGAGGAACTTGACGATATTTATTGGAAAATAGTTGGTTTTCTGCGGCTAGCGCCGGTCATAGATAACGAATTTCGTGGGATAGCTATCCTTGTCGCCCGCCGGCACGCCGATCGTCTCCGTCGCCCTCCACAGCGACGGGTCAATCACGGGAAACAATGTGTCGCCGTCAACAGAGGTTTCGACGTGTGTAACGTACAGTCGATCAGCTAGATCGACTGCCTGCGCATAAATCTGCCCACCACCGATAATGCAGATTTCGTCCTCGCCTTTCTGGCGCGCAATTTCCTCGGCAAGACTGACGGCTTCGGCCAGCGAACCGGCCATGTGCACATCGGGTTGATCTATCGCCCCGGCCTGCCTGGAGATAACGATATTTGCTCGGCCCGGTAGTGGCTTACCTATGGACTCATAGGTTTTCCGGCCCATGATGACAGGCTTGCCCAGCGTTAGAGCTTTGAACCGCTTGAGATCGGTCGAGAGCCGCCATGGCATGTCGCCATCCCGCCCGATGATACCGTTGTCGGAAACGGCAACCACAATGGTCTTGCGAACTTCAGACATCAAACTCTCCGATCAGACAGCGATCGGCGCCTTGATGCTGGCATCGGCCTCATAGCCGATCAGCTCGAAATCATCGAACGTGAAGCCGAAGATGTCCGTGACGTTGGGATTGATGCGCATGAAAGGCAGCGGCTTCGGCGTACGGGTAAGCTGCAGCTTCGCCTGCTCGAAATGATTATGATAGAGGTGCGCATCACCCAGCGTATGCACGAAATCCCCGAGCTTCAGGCTCGTCACCTGCGCCACCATCATGGTCAGCAGTGCGTAGGATGCAATGTTGAAGGGCACACCGAGGAAGATGTCCGCAGAACGCTGGTAGAGCTGGCAGGAAAGCTTGCCGTCCGCAACGTAGAACTGGAACAGGCAATGGCACGGCGGCAGCGCCATGTCATCCACCTCGGCGGGATTCCACGCCGAAACGATATGCCGGCGTGAATTCGGATTCTTGACGATGCCGGCGACGAGGTTGGCGATTTGATCGATGTGGCCACCATCGGGAGCCGGCCAGGAGCGCCATTGAGCGCCGTAGACCGGCCCGAGGTCGCCGTTTTCATCGGCCCATTCGTCCCAGATCGAGACGCCATTGTCCTTGAGGTAGCCGATATTGGTGTCGCCGCGCAAAAACCAGAGAAGTTCGTGGATGATGGACCGCAGATGCAGCTTCTTGGTGGTCAGAACCGGAAAGCCTTCCTGCAGGTCGAACCGCATCTGATAGCCGAATACGGAACGTGTGCCCGTGCCCGTGCGGTCCCCGCGATCGGTTCCGTGTTCCATCGCATGCTTCAGGAGATCGAGATACTGCTTCATCGTCCGCCGCCGATTCTGTTCCTCACCCTATTTAGGCGCTTTGAGCATCAAAACCAATCGCCGCGCTGTCATTATCCCGGCAAATCTCCGCCCCTACCTGCCAGGATGCAACCCGCGACGCGGAGCACTTTCAGGTTATCGTCAGCTTGACATGTCTTCCTGAATTCGGCGCGGGGGCGCTCCACGGGGAATCATCATCATTAGGATGCTGGCGACAATGTCGCCGACCACCCTTGGGGCCAGCCGCAAGTTTTGGGGGAAATGATGGCCGAGAGCCCAGTACGATTGCAGCTGCGAGCAGAGCTGCGCGACGAAGTATTCGCCCAGCAGGATCAGCCCATCGGCGACTTCACATTCAATGCGAAGGTCGCCGATGTTTTTGACGACATGGTCAGCCGATCCGTGCCGTATTACGAAGAAATGCAGCGGATGGTCTGCGAGCTAGCGCAGGACTACGCCAAACCGAAGACCAATCTCTACGACATTGGCTGTTCGACGGCGACCACGTTGCTCACCCTCGACCGAGTGATCGATCCGACCGTCAATTTCATCGGCGTCGACAATGCCCCTGATATGCTGGAAAAAGCCGCACAGAAAATCCAGCATGCAGACACGCAGCGACCGATGGACCTGAAAGTCGTCGATCTTCACCAGGGTCTCTACATGGAGAACGCCAGCGTCGTCACCATGCTGCTGACGCTGCAGTTCATTCGCCCGCTGTTTCGCGAGCGCGTGATGAGGATGATCTTCTCCGGCCTGAACGATCAGGGTTGCCTGCTGCTTGTCGAGAAGTTGACCAGCGAGGATACCGCCTTCAACCGCCTGTTTATCCAGCACTATTACGACTTCAAGCGACGAAACGGCTATTCTGAAATCGAGATATCGCAGAAGCGCGAAGCACTCGAAAATGTGCTCATCCCCTATCGACTTGAAGAGAACATGCAGCTTCTGAAGGAAGTCGGTTTTCGCAGCGTCGAGGTCTTTTTCCGCTGGTACAATTTCTGCGGCATCGTAGCCGTCAAGTAAGGCTGGACGCCAACATGAAAGCAACCATGATCCACAGCGGGAACTTCTTCTTCAAGTACCGCAATCAGGTGTTTCCGATCATAATCGTCGCCTTGTTCCTGATGTCACCGCCACCAGCGGAAATTGGCGGAAGCGTTGCGGCCGAGCGTGTCAAGGACGTGATCGCGCTTCTGATCGTGTTTTGCGGCCTGGCCCTGCGGGCAACAGTGATCGGCTGCGCCTCTATCCGGCGGGGCAAGTTTGGAGATGCATATCGGGCCTACTGCGCGGACGTCCCTCGCTGGATGCTTCATTTCAGCAATTTTGCGCAGGCGACCCACGGGATGGCATTCAACGTGAAGCGAGTAATCGCGCAAAGACTATTCGACTGTTTCTGCCGCGCTGCTGGCTGTTCTTCTGATCGAGATCTACCGGGTTGCAGGCGCAGCCAATGCGTTGCCCCTCCCCTACATCTGTCTTCTTGGCTTCTTTATTGCCGTCGTCGGAGCCGCGACCGGAATGGTCAGTCTGCTTAAGAAGCGTGGTGTTTTCGATGATCCGAAGGCCATCTCCTAGGGCCGCTAGCAATCTTCTTGCTTTCCTGCCTGACTACGACACGGTTTTGTGACGACGCCTCTTCCCATACGAAACGGAAAACACTATATCAGCCGTGCCGGTCTTCGGGCCGGCTATGGCGATAAATGAGCGGTGTAATAAACCTATTGGACCCGGGGGCGGTACCCGGCGCCTCCACCAAAAACCGGCGGGCTGCCAAATAGATGGCCGGCTTTTGATGGGGGCGAAACAGGATCGACAAGGGTGTAAAGATCGTCTTTTTGCTCGGCATTGTACCGCCGTTATCGGGCTAAAATTGTAGTTGCAAACGACAACTATGCGGAAGCTCGTCTCGCTGCTTAATCGCGGTGTGACACTTCAAATAAAGCCCTAGTGGTTCGCACCTCTAGGCGGGGTCCGAAGGCACCTGGCAACAGAAGCCTTCACCTTCTCCCTTGCGCGCAAATCATGTATGGTTTGGTCAAGCATGAATCGGCTCAGGCCTTTTCCAGGGCGTCTTGGCATGCCATACAGCCTTGGGAAACGAGTCCGAACCAAAGAAAGACAGGAAAGCATGGGGCAGGATCACATCCGTTACGACATTCTGGCACAAGACGCACTGCGTGGCGTCATCCGCAAGGTTTTGTCTGAAGTTGCCGCGACGGGCCGCCTGCCGGGCGAGCATCATTTCTTCATCACCTTTCTCACGGGCGCGCCAGGTGTTCGCATCTCGCAGCACCTGAAGGCGAAGTATCCGGAGCAGATGACCATCGTTATTCAGCACCAGTTCTGGGAGTTGAAGGTCACTGAGACGACCTTCGAGATCGGCCTTTCCTTCTCGGATGTTCCAGAAAAACTGTTCATTCCGTTCAACGCCATCCGGGGCTTCTACGATCCCTCCGTCAACTTCGAGCTGGAATTCGACGTACCTCTCGCTGACAGCGACGAGCTTCCGGACGCCGAAATCACGGCTTATCCGGTCTCGGCCGAGAAGGCCGAGGAAGCGCCCGCCGGCAAGGCGGATGGCGAGGAAAAGAAGCCTGGTTCGGTCGTCTCGCTCGACGCTTTCCGAAAGAAGCAGTAAAACGAAGGGAAGCAATTGCTTCCCTTTTTCAATTCCGATCGAGGCCAGCCGTGACCGCCGAAGTCGTCAATCTCCGTCAGTTCAAGAAGAAACAGGCCCGCGCCGAGAAAGAGAAACAGGCGGAGCAAAACCGCATCTCCTTCGGCCGCACCAAGGCCGAAAAGCAGCTCACGAACGCGCTCAACGAGAAGGCCGAACGCTCTCATCAACAAGGCCGGATCGAGAAATCCGAAGACGACAAATGAGCGTCCAGAGAAACGAAAAATATTCCGAAATCAATCGACTGGATAGCGTTCCGGAATCATATCCTCAGCAGCTTGAATCGAATTCTGAAGCCTTGCGATGATCCGCAAGCACTCGGCTACTCTGCACGGACACCGCACCAGCCTCTCTCTGGAAGACGAATTCTGGACTGAGCTGAACACAATCGCCCAGACGCGCACCATTCCGCTCGCAGTCCTGATTTCCGAAATAGACGATCAGCGGCAACCCGAAAGCAACCTCTCTTCAGCACTCCGTGTCTACGTCCTTCATTGGCTGAAATCAAAGCGCGACGGCTAGATCATCTCCCTGGTTTCGGCAGGCCGGGCCCGAATGTACGGATTGTCGCATCGTAAGGGAAGCTCGGTTGACCCACGCCCTTCGACACCACATTCTTTGCCAGAACGCCCTCCTGGCCGAACGCAATGCTCACCACAGGGTACTCCCGCAATACAACTACTGCGGTATCTGCACACCGGGCAGTCCCGGTACCGTTCCAAAATTGAGCGAGTTCTCAGGGGGGACGGCAAGCTGCTCTTGAGCACGTCGCGCGGCATCCGCGGCCGCCTTCTCATGCGCCGCCCTGGCGCGCGCTTCCGCCTCGGCTTTCGCCTTGGTTTCTGCCTCAGCCTGCGCCTGCGCTTCCGCTGCTTTCCTCTCACGCTCGGCCTGAGCGGCCAAATCCCTCAGCCGCTGCTCTTCAGCCTGTCGCTGTACCTCAAAGGCGGCAGCCTTCTGGCGCTCTGCGTCATTGAACTTGTAGAGAGCGACTTCGCGGCGCAGTCGCTGCTTTTCCAGGACGTTCGACTGCAACCGCTCGACGCGTCGGCGTTCACGCTCGAAGGCGCGCAGCGACAGGAAACCGGTGATATCGGTGACGTCCATCGTACGGCCAGGCGACGCAAGCAGCCCCGAAAAGTCGAGGCGTATCGCAGGCTCCGCGCCGGGAAGCACCTCGTTGCCCGGATTCAGCGCGATATTGAGCGACGCGTTGATGCGCTCCTGCGGCAGGTCGATCTGGCCGTTGCCAACAACCGTTGCCTGATCGGTCGTCACGGCGATGTTCTGAAAGCGCAGAACCCCATCCGTCACGTTGAACGGAATAGCGGTCGGCGGCAGCTTCGCCTCGCCGTTGTTGAGCAATGTCTCGACGATCGGATGGACTTTGCCGGCGTTCAACTGATCCTGCATCGGATCGGTCGCAGCCAGTAACGGCGCCAGCATGCCGAGATTGAGCCCACGCACGCTGATATCGCCGAGCCGAAGTTCGCCGGATCCATTCAGCGAGCCGGCTATATCCTTCATCGACTTCCCGGAGGCTTCCAGAGAGAGTGCCAGCCCGAACTTGCCATTTGCGACGGGAGCTCCATCGCGCGGCCACACAACCCCGGCGAGGTCCGCGTCCGCCAGAGCCAGCTTTGTCTGGAAGAAGCCTGTACCATCGGCATTGGTAAACAGCAGACTGCCGTTCAGGCTGCCGGCATCCCACCCGCCCTTGATGTCGTTCAGTTGCAGTTCGTCGCCCTTGTAGGCCACAATAGAGGTGAAATCCGAAATCGGTCCCGACCAGCCAGGCCAGAATTGCTTGGCGGAAAGCTTGAGATTGACGTCCATGTCCTTGAAGACTGGCAGGCCCAGCGCTGCGGCCGACAGGTCGCCCGTCGCTGCATCCGTCATTGGGCCGTAGACCGCTTCCCCGAGCCAAGCGGCATCAGCCTTGGATAGCGCCAATTCGCCCGTCGCCGTTGTCTTCTCCGCTTTGCGGTCGACGGTCAGCGCACCCTTGAATTCGTTGTCAGCGGCATGTCCCGCGATATTCGCAAAAGCAATCTTGTCGCCGTCAATGGTCGCGTTCGTCGTCAGCTTGAACGGCAAGCCCGTACCCATCTGCGGCATGGCGATGCCGTTCATCACAAGATAGGGATCAAGGTCCGCACTCTCCAGTGATACCGCAAGCTGACCGTTCATGAAGGCTTGCGGGCGGACATCCACCTTACCGCCAGCAGTAAACGAGGTACGGTCAGTGGCAAACGTCAGCTGCGCGTCGGCGGGATCCGTGCCCTCAGCCTGTACCTTCAGGGTCAGACGACCGTTGGCGTCCGCATCGACTGGCAAGGGATCAAGGCCGGCCTGCCCGAACAAGATCGAAGTGGTGCTGTTTTCAAGCGTCGCCTCGAGGCTCGTGGTGCCCTTGCCCGTCAGCGCCAGAAGATCCGACATGCGGTAGTCGAGATTGACACGGCTACCATTGCTCACCCCGGCCAGCGTCAGGGTCAGGCCGTCGCCCTCGTCTCCTCCAAGCGTCAAGGCGCCGCGCAGCGCAGTATTGGTGTACCAGGCAGCATTGCGCACGAGCCTATCCATAACCGGATGCTGTGGCAGATGCTGTTTGAGCATGGTGAAGAATGAGCCCGGATCGGCCGATTTGAAGGTGATTTCGCCAGAGCCCTTGTAGTCGAGCAGCGATCCCTCGGCGCGACCGGTCGCGGTCACCTCCGCACCTGCCAGATTCTTGACGGAAAGCTTCTCGACGGCGAGAGCCCCATCAGCAATTGCGAAGCTTGTCTCGACATCGGCCGCTTCGACGCCAAAGGCACTAAACTTGTCGGCCTTGAGCCGCGCGTTGATTTTGTGATCAAGCACGTTGTCACCGGCATCCTGACCCGTGAACAATCCGGTCAGCGCACGCAGCGCATCCAGATCGAGCGCGTCGCCGGCGAGCGCCACGTCCAGCGTCGGCGCCTGGTTGGCCAGCACCTGGCGGTCGAGCGTGCCCTTGAGCGTCGCCTGCCCCACGGCAATTTCCAGGTTGTTGAACGTCTGCCGGTCGTGCGTAAGATTGACGTCGGCGGAAAAACCCGCCTGTCGCAGTTGCCGGATCGCAGGATCGACGGAGCCGGCAAGCCAGGCCGCAAGGCCTGTGGGCTGATTGGAGGCGACCGTGATCTGCCCAACGAAGGATGCCTGCCCCTGCAGATTGAGCTTGCCTTGACCCTCCACCTGCGTACGACCGGGGAGCGTGCCGACCACGTTGTCGATCGTCCAGCCCTTGCCAGCGGGTTCGACATCGAGCTGAATGTCGCGGATTGTCGTGTCCCCGGCAACGATCGCCGGCAATCGAACACTCGCCTTTCCTGGCACCTGCGGCACGGGCACTTGCGAAATAATTTGGATCATCGCGTTCAGTCGCTGCCGGGCCGAAAGGCCGGGATCACGGTTGGTCTTGCCGTTCGCCCCCTGATTGCCGATACGATTGACGTCAATCTGCTGGCCATTCGCAATCAGCAGGAATTGCGGCTTGCTTCCCGTATCAAGCGTCGCCTCTCCGGTCACGACGTAGGGATCGTCCGTAGGTCCGACCTCCAGACGATATTCCGGTATCCGAATGCTTTCGTTGGTAAGTTCGAACTTCCCTTTCAGTCGCGGAGGGACATCAGCCTTGTCGGTTTTCTTGCCATTCCGGTTCTCGATCGATGCGGAGACCGTTCCTTGATAGTTCGGTCTGCGGTCGACGAGCTTCAGCTCACCGTCAAGATCAACCGTGATCGGCTGCCTGTCGGGCTGCAGGCGCGTGCGCATCCGCAAGATTCCGTTCTCGTCAGGCTGATTGCTGGCGATGGTGAAGCTGCCATGCTCGCCGTCGAGTGCGGCATCGCCTTCGATCCGCCACGGACCGGCAAGCGACTTGGCCGACATTTCAGCATTGAGACCCGCGATGTGCCGCGACCGCCCCGACTGATCGTCGATGAACTGGACATCACCGCCGCTGACATGAACGTTCTCGAGAACGACTGTCCTGGCTGGGATTTCAGGCTGGCTTCCGCGCGTCCAGTCGAGCGTGCCGTCCTTCAGAAGTCTCAGCTTAACCTTCGGGTTGACCACGCGCATGTCGAAGATCAACGCTTCGCCCGAGAGGAATGGCGCAAGTTCGGCGTCCATGGAAAACTGCTCGATCTGCACAATCGGCGACCCGTCAAGCTCCTGCCCAACGCGCACGTCATGCAGTGTCACGGAGGGAAACGGCAGCAGGCGCGCATCCACCGCACCATGCACGACGACCTTCTTGCCGATGATCCGGCTCGCCTGGTCCTCGAAATTCTTTCGGAAATCGGTCCAGTCGATAAACAGCGGCGCCAGCAGCGCCACGAATAGCGCCACGACAACCACTCCGCCCAAAAAGACGAGGAACCGGCCTACCAACTCAACAAATCTCCATTCGGGAACCCATCGCGGACACTAGAGCATGATACCGAAAGCTGTGAAGCAGCTTTCGGGCAACATCATGCTCTATTTACTTGATTTGGAGATGAATTCGCCTCATCGCCAAATCATTCCCTGCAGCACCGATCCCGGCTGATAGTCAGGCGCGACGGAATGTCCGTCTTCAGGCACGATGGAATATCTTGCCGGGGTTGAAGATATCGTCCGGATCGAGGGCCGCCTTGACTTGCCGCATCAGGTCGACCGTGCCGCCGAGCTCCTCCTCGAGGAATGCCATCTTGCCCTGGCCGATGCCGTGCTCGCCGGTGCAAGTGCCATCCATTGCCAGAGCGCGAGCGTTAAGCCGACCGACAAAGGCTTCGGCGACAGCAATGCCCTCCTCCGTCTTGTCGTCGAACAACAAAAGCACATGGAAGTTGCCATCACCGGCATGACCGACGATCATCGCAAGCAGACCATGCTCCTCGATGTCGGCCTGCGTCTCGCCGATGCAATCGGCAAGACGCGAAATCGGCACGCAGACATCCGTCGAGAGCGCGGCCATTTCAGGCGCCAGCGCCCGCGAGGCCCAGTAGGCATCGTGCCGCGCTTTCCACAGTTTGCTGCGTTCCTCGGCGTTGACTGTCCACGAGAACGCGCCGCCTCCGCATTCAGAAGCGATCTCGGCAAACTGCTCCGACTGCAACGCAACTGTCTCATCCGTGCCGTGAAATTCCAGGAAGAGCGTCGGCTTTTCCTCATAGCTCAGCTTCGAGTAGGCGTTGCAGGCGCGGATTTGCAGGGCATCGAGAAGTTCGATGCGGGCAACGGGAATGCCCATCTGGATGGTCATGATCACCGCATCGCAGGCAGCCCGGACGGTCGGAAAGGCGCAGACGCCACCGCCGATCTTCTGCGGGATGCCCTGCAGCCGCAGCGTCACGGAGGTCAGGATGCCAAGCGTGCCTTCCGCCCCGACGAAAAGCCGGGTCATGTCGTAGCCGGCGGACGACTTGCGGGCGCGCCGTGCGGTGCGGATTTCTTCTCCGTTTGCAGTCACCGCCGTAACGGCAAGCACATTGTCCTTCATCGTGCCGTAGCGCACGGCGTTCGTTCCCGACGCGCGCGTCGAGGTCATGCCGCCGATCGAGGCATTTGCGCCCGGATCGATCGGGAAGAACAGACCGGTATCGCGAAGATAAGTGTTGAGCTCCTCGCGCGTCACACCCGGCTCGACGGTGCAGTCTAGATCCTCGGCATTGACTTCAAGAATCCGGTTCATCCGGCTGAAATCGATTGATATCCCGCCATTGGGCGCATTGACCTGCCCTTCCAGCGAAGAGCCCGTGCCGAAGCCAATGACCGGCACCTTGTGTTCGGCGCAGACTTTGACTGCCGCCTTCACATCGTCTGCACTCTCGGCAAAAAGCACGCCGTCGGGCAGCTGCGACGGAATGTAGGTCGTCGTGTGCGCGTGCTGTTCGCGAAAGGCTTGGCCGGTCTGGAAGCGCTCGCCAAAGCTCTGTTTCAGAACGCCGAGAGCAGCCGCAATGCCAACCTCGTTGCGTGTTCCGGTTCTTGCATCTTTGAGCGCCATCTCTTTGATCTCCTTCACCTTCGCTGCCGGGAGGCAGGTTGGTATGAGACAAGAGACGGCGCCTGTCTAGTGCAGGACTAGCGAGAATGGTCCCCTGCCGAGCGCCGTTCAGACCAACGGCGGATTGAGCCGTGCAAAGGCCTCCTGCCTGCGGTACGGAAAGTACGGATAGGGCGCGGTCACTGCACTCGCCTTATCGAGCCTTTCCACCTGCTCCTTCGATAGCGACCAACCGACAGCACCGAGATTCTGTCGCAGCTGCGCCTCGTTCCGCGCGCCGATGATGACACTGGCGACAGTCGGGCGGCCAATCAGCCAGTTGAGCGCGATCTGCGGAACGGTCTTGCCTGTCTCTTCCGAAACTTCGAACAGCGCGTCGACGATGTCGTAAAGCTTCTCGTCATCGACCGGCGGCCCGTATTCCGCCGTCTGGTGCAGACGGCTACCCTCCGGCAGCGGCTGGCCGCGCCGGATCTTACCGGTGAGACGACCCCAGGCAAGCGGACTCCAGACCAGCGCGCCTACGCTCTGGTCGGCGCCAAGCGGCATCAGTTCCCATTCGTAATCACGGCCAGCCAGCGAATAGTAGACCTGATGCGCGACATAGCGCGGATAGCCGTGACGCTCTGCAATCCCGAGCGACTTCATCAGTTGCCATCCCGCGAAATTGGAGACGCCGACATAGCGGATCTTCCCTGCCGTTATCAGCCCGTCCAGCGTTGCAAGCACCTCTTCGATAGGCGTCGAGGCATCGAAGGCATGAAGCTGCAGCAGATCGATATAGTCCGTGCCCAGCCGCCTCAACGCCTCGTCCGTCGAGCGAGTGAGACGCGCGCGCGAGGTTCCCCAATCCGCAGGGCCATCGCCCATCGGCAGGGCGATCTTGGTCGAGATCAGCACGGCATCTCGTCGACCGGCGATCGCCTGGCCAAGGACTTCCTCGGAGGCCCCAGCCGAATAGACATCCGCCGTATCGAAGAGATTGACGCCCGCTTCGAGCGAAATGTCGATCAGGCGCCGGGCTTCGGCGGCGTCCGTATTGCCCCATGCACCGAAGAGCGGACCCGAGCCTCCGAACGTTCCCGCCCCGAAGCTCAAGGCCGGCACCCTGAGGCCTGATGCGCCGAGATTTCTGTATTCCATGGTCAGTCTCCTGTTGTGGACTTCAGAAGAGATAGACACTGAATTTACCATGATATAGATTGCCGGAAGGAAAACCATCCATGAACTGAATTCATCATGAGCCGACAAGACATCAATCGCTCCGGCGAAATGGAAGTCTTCGTACGCGCCGTCGAGCTCGGCGGCTTCACGCCCGCGGCCCGCGCCTGCCGCATGACGCCATCTGCAGTCAGCAAGCTTGTAGCGCGGCTTGAGGCACGCCTCGGCGCTCGCCTCGTCAATCGTTCGACCCGCAAGCTGCATCTAACGCCGGAAGGCTCCGCCTTTTACGAGCGCAGCGTTTCTATTCTTGCAGACATAGCGGAGGCCGAACGCTACGCCTCCGCCGGCGAACAGGCCGTGGGTCCCATTCGCATTAACACGAGCGCCTCCTTCGGCCATCATATCCTTGCGCCGCTCGTCTCCGAGTTTCTGGCGCTCAATCCCGCCGTCACTCTCGATATCTCGCATACAGACGCCATCGTCGACCTCGTAGAGGATCGAGCCGATGTCGCGATCCGCGCCGGACCGCTGAAGAGTTCCAGTCTCATTGCGCGCAAGCTCGGCGTCACCCGGAAAGTCATCGTGGCGTCGCCGACCTATCTGAAGCGCGCCGGCGAGCCGAAATCTGTTGCGGACCTGAAACATCACCGCCGCATCGGCTTTTCTTATGCGCGCAGCGTCCAGGGCTGGCCCCTTCGCCAGGACGGAGAAACCGTCGCGTTGCCGATCTCACCCGGCGTGCAGGTGGGCGACGGCGAAGCGATGCGGTATATGGCACTGTCAGGCGCAGGCCTAGTCCGCCTCGCCACCTTCACAGTTCGCGCCGATATCGAGGCCGGGCGGCTGGTCCCGGTTCTCGAGGAGATCAACCCCGGTGATATCGAGGAATTTTACGCCGTCTATATCGGCCAGGGCGGTCCGTTGCCGGCCCGCGTGCGAGCGCTGCTCGACTTCCTGGCCGAGCGCGTCAGCCTCTAACGCTGCGAGATCTATAGGATTTCGCAATTGACCCCTTCCCCGGCTCGCGCCTATATCGGCGCATTGCCCTCCGGTCTCTCCGGGCCGCCTCTTTTGCCAGCCAGTGCTGCTCCCTTGCTTCGCCTGATCGCGGTTCCAGCATTGGCAAGACATGCATGGGAATCATGCCGTTGTACGACGCCAGCCGCTTCCTTCGATACGCCAGCCTGCCGCGGTGGACACTCTTGCTCAGCATCTCGACCCTGCTTGTCGTCGGGCTCGAAATGCTTGGCCTGCCGGCCTCACTCCTTATCGGCCCGATGGTGGCGGCAATTATCCTTGCTCTCTCCATCGGCCAGGGATCACTTCGGGTCCCGCGCTGGCCGCTCCTCTTCGGACAGGCGCTCGTCGGATTTCTCATGGCGCGCGCCATCACCGTCGATATCCTGAAGACGATGGCGACCGACGCACCGCTCTTTCTCGCGATGATCCTTGCCGTCATCGTCGCGGCGGCCGGCCTTGGCTGGCTGCTGACACGCTGGCAGGTCTTACCGGGAACGACGGCGGTTTGGGGTTCCTCGCCCGGCGCGGCTTCCGCGATGGTTATCATGTCCGAAGCCTACGGCGCCGATGCCCGTCTCGTCGCTTTCATGCAGTATCTGCGTGTGGTCTTCGTCGCCGTGGCCGCTTCGGTGGTCTCCCGCCTATGGGTTGCCGCAGACGGTGGCGAACCGGCGGCAATCATCCTCTTCCCACCGGTCGACTGGCAGGCCCTTGCCGCGACTGTCACCCTGACCTGCCTGTCTGCCTATGTTGCTGTCCGTTTTCGTATCCAAGGCGGCACAATCACCGTGCCGTTGGTGCTCGGTTCGCTGCTGCAAGGCTTCGGTCTGCTGACGATCGAGCTTCCGTTATGGCTTCTGGCGATCAGCTATGCCCTGATCGGCTGGAACATCGGTTTGCGCTTCACCCGCGGCATTGTCATGCACGCCGCCCGCGCCCTTCCCCGCGTCGCTGCCTCCATCCTTTTGCTGATGTCGATCTGTGGCTGCATGGCCTTTGCCTTGCACAAATTCGCAGGCGTCGATCCGCTCACAGCCTATCTTGCAACCAGCCCCGGCGGCGCCGATTCCGTCGCCATCATCGCCGCATCGAGCGATGTCGACGTGCCCTTCGTGATGGCCATGCAAACCGGCCGCTTCCTAGTGATCCTGTTTACCGGCCCAATGCTGGCACGCTTTATCGCGCGCCGCTCCGGTCTTGCAGAGAAACCTGTCTGAGGCTCGCCCATTGGCCAGGCGTCATGCCGTAGGCCTTCTTGAAGTGCCGGGTCAAATGGCTCTGGTCTGCAAATCCGGTCGCGGCAGCAACATCCGAAAGTCCTGCACCCGCCCCGATCATGGCACGCGCATACTGCAGGCGCCGCATGAGGAGATAGCGATGCGGGCTGGTTGCAAAGGCAGCCCTGAAATGCCGCGCGAGGGAAAAGCGGTCGAGGCCGGTAACAACCTCCAACTCGCCCGACCGCACAGTCTCTGTCGCATGCGCTTCGAGATAGTCCCGCGCCAATCTTGCGCGCTGCCACGCCACGCTTCCGAGCGGCCGCTGTGGTGTCCTTGCATGCTTCGCAAGTCCACCGGCAACACGCGAAACGAAGTCGTCGACGAACAGCTCATCGAGCTCGCGATCCAGTTCGCCAAGCGCTGCGAGCAACGTGCCGGCTAGGATGGGATCCCAGATCACCGGTTCATCGACGAATGGCAGCCCGATCTTCTCCTCGTCTAGGCATTCGAGCAGCAACGCCGGTTCCAGATAGAGCATGCGATATTGCAGCCCGTCATCGGTACCCGCACCACCATCATGCTCTTCATCAGGGTGGAGCACGAGCACCTGTCCTGGCATGCTGAAGCGCCGCTCTCCGCGATAGGAAAAAGTCTGCACACCTTTGATCGTGACGCCAAGCGCATAGGTATCGTGGCGATGGGGCTCGAAGGCATTGCCTGAAAATTGCGCCTCGATCCTCTCGATGCCGGGAAAAGCCGGCGCAGTCACGATCCCATCTGCGCTGCGTTCCGTGCACAAACGTTCAAGACCCTCGAAGGCATGACTGTTTACATCCTGGTCCAACGCGACTTTCGAACCCGCATGAAAGAGACTGGAATGTTTGATACCAAAATTGCGATCGTCCTGCGAAACAATCTTGCATCCTGGCAGAAGCTGAACGTGACCGCCTTCCTGATGAGCGGCATTGCCGGACAGAACCCCGAGATCATCGGCGAGGCCTACAAGGATCGCGCCGGCAATCTTTACCATCCGCTCTCCATCCAGCCGATCATCGTTCTATCGGCCGAGGGCGAGACTCTGTCGACGATCCACCGCCGCTCTTTGGAGCGCGGCGTGACCTCTTCATTGTTCATCGAGGAGATGTTCGCAACCGGCCACGACACCGCCAACCGAGCCGTCTTTGCTGAATATGCACCTGACGATGCCAAGGTCGTCGGCATCGCCATCCGAGCCGAGAAGAAGATTGTCGACAAGATCACCAAAGGCGCGACGATGCACCAATAACGAAAACGGCCGGGCGCTGGCCCGGCCGCTTCTCACGACTGCAATGTCGGTCAGCTCTGGGTGACAGGCGCGATCTGGATTTCGACGCGGCGGTTCTGGGCGCGGCCGGCTTCCGTGGCGTTCGAAGCGATTGGCTGCGATGGGCCGAAGCCAACGGCCGAAACACGGCGCGGATCGATGCCCTGGGTGCCGAGATAGTCGGCAACCGACATCGCGCGGCGCTGCGACAGATCCTGATTGTGCTGCAGGCTGCCGGTGGAATCGGTGTGACCGTTCACGTCGATCAGCGTGCGGTTGAACTTGCGCAAGACGATCGCGACAGAGTTCAGCGTCGGATAGAAGCCAGCCTTCACGGCATCCTGGTCGACATCGAACGTGATATTGGACGGCATGTTCAGGATAATGTTGTCACCGCGGCGGGTGACCGAGATGCCGGTTCCCTGGAGCTGGGCGCGCAGTTCGGATTCCTGCTGATCCATATAATTGCCGATCGCACCACCCGCGAGCGCGCCGACGCCGGCACCGATCAGCGCAGCGTTGCGACGTCCAACCGGCGAGCCGCCGACAGCCAGGCCAGCAAGCGCGCCAACGCCGGCACCCAGCAGTGCCCCGCCTGACGTGTTCGACATCTTCTGCTCGCCCGTATAGGGGTCGGTCGTGGTGCAAGCACTAAGGTAAGTTGCGGCAACAGACAAAAGTATGAATTTCTTGATCATGGACAGGTGTGTCTCCAGTTCGGTGTTGATGCGACCAGTATTAAGGATTGCGGCAACAAGATGAAGCAGGCGCTTCAGATGCTGGAAATCGGGCAAAATGCACAGCGACTGCGGATCGCAAGCCACAGTGACAGGCTGAGTGGCCGTGTCGCCCGTCGGATTGCGCGCGACACGTCCTTTATCAAGCCGACCTGTTAGAAGTTCTGGAAGAGCTGGCGAACTTTGTCATAGCTGGCGTTAGCGATGTTCAGCGACTGCAAGCCAAGCTGCTCCTGCGTTTGCAGGGCCCGCAGCCGGCTCGACTGCTCCTCCATGTCGGCATCGATCAGCCGGCTGATGCCGCGGGCGTAGGAATCGTCCAACGACTGCGCGAAATCGCCCTGGATGCCGATACGCTTTTCGAGTGCGCCAAAGGCCGAGCCGACCGTCGTCATCTGGTTCAGCATCATGTCGACGACGGTGATCATCTCCTTCACCTGCGCCTGGGTCGTAGTGCTTGAAACCCCAATCTCGACCTGCCCTGCCGTGTTGCCGGCGCCCTTCAGCATCACATAGTTTTGCGAAGCACCGGCCTCGGTGGCAAAATACTGCGACGTGAGAGCGCCGTATTCCCCCGATCCCGTCGTGCGATCATCGATCAGATAGCGCGCATCCTTTGAGCTTGTCGCCCCAACTGGTGCCAGGTCGACCTCATAGCTCAGCGTGTCGATTTTGACGCTTCCGTCAGAATAACGGATGAAGGACGAAGGGATCTGCCTGGGTTTCGACGGATCCGAGGAATCGTCGATCGCCACCCAGTTGTCGCCGTTGAAGGTCGCCGACTGCGCGACGGACCGCAATTGATCCTTCAGATGAGCGATGTCTGTATTGATCTTGTCCTTGTTGACGCCGGACTCGGTTGCCGCGACCAGCTTTGCCTTGATCTCACTGACGAGATCGATCGCGTTGTCGACGGCGTTGTAGGCCGTGCCCATGGTCGCGGCCGCGAGGCCAAGGGCATCGCGTATTGCCGACTGGGCTTTCTGATCGGTTTTCAGCGTCGAACTGATCGCCCAGTAGGCGCCATTGTCGGACGCTTTTTCCACTCTGAGGCCGGTGGACACCTGCCTCTGGGTCTTGGTCATATCGCGACCGATGTCACGCAAAACATAAAGGGCGGCATCCACCGAAGTGCGCCGATAAATGCTCAAGGTACTGTACTCCGAACACAACAATACGCTGATACACACAAACCGCACCGCGAACGCTCATGTCCGGGGGCGCCCCACACCGGCGCCGGAGCAGCCCCCCGAAACGCTGGAGGACCTATCGGTTTCTGCTCGCATGATTGCCGCTCATGCTTAAAAAACATCTAAGGTTCAGAGGAAATTCATCCAATCCTACAAATTTTCATAAACTATAAGTCGCAGCGTTTGCCGGCCAGGGCAGCGGGCTTCCTTACTCCGCCGCCTCCAGCCGCCCTGGCTTGGTGGCAGGGCGCGGACGCGAGGCCTGCGCCATTTCTTCGTGGAGGCGCTCCTCTTCGTGAGCATGCGGCTTCGCAAAGCGGGCGATGAGCAGGTAGGCGACCGGCGTGATGTAAAGTGTCACGAGCGTCGCAAAGCCGAGCCCCCCGACAATTACCCAGCCGAGCGCAATACGCGCTTCCGCGCCGGCGCCATGCGCAAAGACCAGCGGAACGCCGCCGAGGATCGTCGCGATCATGGTCATCATCACAGGGCGCAGGCGCAGCGCACACGCCTTCTCGATCGCCGTGCGCACATCTTCGCCGCGATCGCGCAGCTGGTTGGCGAATTCGACGATCAGAATGCCGTTCTTCGCCATCACTCCCACAAGCAGCACAAGGCCGATCTGGCTATAGATGTTGAGGCTCGACCCGGTAATGATCAGCGCGAAGACGGCGCACGCGAGCCCCAGCGGCACCGTCGACATGATGATGACAGACGAAAGCACGCTCTCGAACTGAGCGGCTAAAACCAGGAAGATGATGACGATGGCAAAGCCGAAGGTCAGCGCCATTCCGCTCGAGTTTTCTTCCAGCGTCGCGGCCTCAGCAAGAGGGACGAGACGAGCGCCAGCCGGCAGGACCGATTTCGAGATCTCGGTCACTTCCTTGACCGCATCTCCGAGTGAGAGACCGTTCTTCAAGCCAGCGGTGATTGCCACCGACGCAAGTTGCTGTTCGCGGTTCAGCTGCGGCGCGACGGAACTCTCTGTCAGCGCGGCAATCACCGACATCGGCACGATCTTGCCGTCGCCGGTCTTGAGGAAGACGTTCTCGAGGTCCGTCGGATCGTCCAGCGGCCGCGTGTTCGATGTGAGCAACACAGGATAGGATTCACCCTTCACGAAGACATCGACGACCGAACGCCCCTCGAGCAACGACTGCATGGCTGTCGAAAGGCCGGTGATATCGATGCCGAGATCGGAGGCACGCTCGCGGTCAATCGTGACAGAAACCTGCGCCTGTGTCGGCTCGTTGGTCAGTCGCGGCGTATCATAGTGTCCCGTGGCATCGAGCGCGTGGACCAGGTCGGCAGCCGCAGCCGTCAGAGCCTCATGGTCGTTGCCGACCAGTGCCATCTGCAGCCCGCTGCCGGCGCCACGGATACGCAGGCTGTTGGACTGGATGGCATTGCCACGCAGCGCCGGCACCCTGGCAGCCGTCTTGTTGATATCGGCAACGATTTCGGCCTGCGTGCGGTGACGCTCACCCCATGGGGCCAGCGTCAGCACCATGAAGCCGCTGTTGACCTGTCCGCCCTGTCCCGAGATGGAAAAGACGTTGCGGATATCGCCACTGTCGACGAGCGGCTGAAGATATTCCTCGACCCGCTGCAGCTTGTCGCGCGTATATTCGAGGCTGGAACCCTGCGGCGTTGTCAGGCGCATCATCACCAGGGCCCGGTCTTCGCTCGGCGTCAACTCGCTCCGAACCGTTTGGAACGCGACAACAGCCGCTCCCGCGAAAAGAACGGATGCGACGATGATCACGAGCGGCGCATTCAGGCAGGCATGCAACGACCACCGGTAGGTATCAGCAAACCAGGTGCCGAAACGGCCGAGAAGTCCGTGGTCCTCGAGCATATCCTTCGTCAGTATCCGCGACGCCAGCATCGGACATAGAGTCAAGGCGACGATGGACGAGAGGCCGACCGAGAAAGCGAGCACGAAGCCGAATTCGCGGAAGAGCCCACCCACCTGCCCCGGCAGGAAGGAAAGCGGAATGAAAACCGCCGCAAGCGTCGCGGTCGTCGCGATCACAGCAAAGAACACCTCGCGCGTACCAAGCACGGCAGCCGCCCGCGGCCCCATGCCCTCCGATCGACGGCGTACGATATTTTCGAGAACGACGATCGCGTCGTCCACGACGAGACCAGTCGCCAGCACGATCGCAAGCAGCGTCAGGATATTGATCGAGAAGCCAACGAGATAGACGGCCGCGAGAGTTCCGATGAGGGCCACCGGCATGCTGATGGCAGGGATGATCGTCGCGCGCCAGTCCCTGAGGAAAAGGTAGATCACGCCGGTAACGATGACGACGGCCAGGATCAGCGCGAGCAAGACCTCATGGATCGCCCCCTGGATGAAGACGGCGTCATCGCTGGTAATAGCGATCCGCGTGCCCTCGGGAAGCGTCTTCGAAAGCTCGGCAACGGCGTCCTTGATGCCGTTCGAAATGTTCAGCGTATTCGACTGCGCCTGGCGGATAATGCCGAGGCCGATGCCGGGAACGCCGTTGGAGCGCAGGGCAGTCTGTCCGTCGCGCGGCCCAAGCGTGACGTTCGCCACATCGCCGAGTCGCACGTGGCTCTGCAGGACAACGTTGGAAAACTCTTCCGGCGTCTGCAGGCTTGCCATCGCACGCACGACGATCGTCTGCGTCGGGCTCTTCAACGATCCGGCCGGCATATCGAGGGCAGCGCTCGACAGCGCCTTCGTCAAATCACCAACCGTCAGCCCGCGACTGGCGAGTTCGCTCTGGTTGACGTCGACGCGGAAGACCTTCTCCTGGTCGCCATATGTCTCGACATCGGCAACGCCGTCGACGGAGGCGAGACGATCGATAACCTGGTTTTCGACGAGAAGGGTCAGGTCGTCCATGTTGAGCTTGGACGAGGTCACGGCAAGACGCATGATCGGCTGTGAATCGGAGTCGGCCTTGACGATCTGCGGCGCGTCCGCCTCCTCCGGTAGACGATCGGCGATACGGCCGATGGCATCACGCACGTCGTTCGCCGCAACGGCAAGGTCAACCGAGTCGGAAAATTCGAGCGTCACACGGCTCTGGCCGAACTGCGAGCTCGATGAAATCGACTTCAGGCCGCTGACGCGTGCCGCCGCCCCCTCGATGACCTTCGTCAATTCCTGATCGACCGTCTGTGGCGAAGCGCCGTCAAAGGTCGTGCGAACGGTGACGATAGGCCGGTCGACATCTGGCAGTTCGCGCACTTCGATCCCGGCATAGGCCGCGAGGCCGGCAACGATCATGAGTGTGTTGAATACCAGCGCAAGGATCGGGCGCCGGACAAACAGCGCGGTAAATGTCTGCTTGCCGGAAGCCGGCTTCTCCTGCATCTCGATCACGTTCATTGCGTGGCAGGCTCCGAGCTCGACGCGACTTCGCTTGCGACGCGCACTGCTCCGCCCTCAAGGACGCGCTGCAGCCCCTCGGTAACAATGGCGTCGCCGTCCTTCAGGTCGGCTTTGACAAGGATAAAGTCGGGATTGCGCTGCACGATGCTGACGCGAACCTTTTGGGACTTGCCGTCGACAACATGCCAGACGAAAGAGCCTTGGGAGTCCCACTGTACCGAAACGGGGTCCACCGCCGGATACTGATCACCCGCGAATTTCATACCGACATTGAAAGACATGCCGGCCCGCAATTCGTCGGACGCGTTGTCGATCCGCGCCCGCACGCGCAGTGTCCGGCTGGCGGCGTCGATGCGGTTGTCGATCGCCTCCACCACTCCCGAGAAAGCTCGCCCGGGCAGCGCAACAGAGGTCGCCTCCACCGGGTGACCTACGGTGATCGTGTTGGCAAAGCGTTCCGGTACCCAGTAGTCTACGAGAATCTCCGTCCGGTCGTCGAGCGTGGCGATCGGCGTTGTCGTCGAGACGTTATCACCGACATTGACAGCGATGATACCGACGATGCCATCGATGGGCGCGACGATGTTGCGGCGCTCGAGATTGAGCTCGGCGGCCTGCAGCTGCAGGCGTGCGCCCTGCTCAGCGATCTCTGCGTCGAAGACGTCCATGCGCGACACGCTGGACTTGATGTTGTGGTAGAGGCTGGATTTCTCGATGGCGCTCTTCAGCGCCACATCAGCCTGACCGCGAGCAATGACCTGCTCTTCGCTGTCGAGCTTCGCGAGAACCTGCCCCTTGGTGATCCTGTCACCCGACTTGATGAGGATGTCGCGGATCGTACCGCTCGCCTGCGGCATCACCACGACGGAGCGGATCGCATCCCCCGTGCCGATGGCGCTCAACCGATCATTGACGACGCCACGAACAACGGCTTGCGTGGCGACCAGAACGGGCGCATTGGCTCCGCCACCGCGGCGCCTTGATTGTCCCTCTGCGCTGACCACAGGCTGCGGTGCAGCTTCGCCGGGCGCCAACTTGGAAACCTCAGAAAAGCCGGCTTTGCGTAGCGTCTCGCCGGCCCCCGGCACAAAGTAAACCCATCCAGCAAAGCCGGCAGCAATCACGACAAGGCAAACTATAAACTGCTTCCAAAATGCCATTCACGTCTCCAGAGGGACTCGAGGCTCGTCCAGGGTCTATCGAAAGAGGCGTTCGCAGGACAAATTGCCGCGCGTCTGCGACAATATTGTCTCTTTGCTGATCACCGGCAAGCGAATTGGTCCGCATTACTGAATTGTAATATCAAGACTGAGTTACTGGTAAAACGTTCGCCACTCGTTTCCCGCACGCGTCGCAGCGTTTCTTCGCCGAGGACAAATAACGGTTTTGTTTTCTGACGTTTATGCGAGATGCCGTACCGTCTAGGATAAAACTTGCAGCACATCCGGCAATTCGTCGCCGTTGCGGCCCTCCCAGGCCGGATACAAGCTGAGGACAGCCGCCCGGACAGGAATGAAAGCAGAACATCTTTTCTGGTCTTTCCATCCCGAATCACTACATTACGCGCCATGAGCAATAGTTTCGACGATATCCCCTTCTTCGACGAAGAGCCGGATGAGCCGCCGCGCAAGCAGCCGGCCCCTGCCGCTCCGGCCGGAGGAGGGCTCGCCGCCCGCGCCATGGCCGCTCGCGATGGCGGCAAGCGCCCCGATTACCTTTCCGGCCTGAATCTGGAGCAGACCGAAGCTGTCGAAACACTCGAAGGTCCCGTTCTCGTGCTCGCGGGCGCTGGCACCGGCAAGACGCGCGTTCTGACGACGCGCATTGCCCACATCCTCAACACCGGCCGTGCATTCCCTTCACAGATCCTTGCCGTCACCTTCACCAACAAGGCTGCCCGCGAGATGAAGGAGCGTATTGCCGTGCTCGTCGGCGGCGCCGTCGAGGGCATGCCATGGCTCGGCACCTTCCACTCGATCGGCGTCAAGCTTCTACGCCGCCATGCCGAACTCGTCGGCCTGCGCTCCGATTTCACAATTCTCGATACCGACGACGTCGTTCGCCTGATCAAGCAACTCATCCAGGCGGAAGGCCTCGACGACAAGCGCTGGCCCGCCAAACAGTTTGCCGGCATGATCGACACCTGGAAGAACAAGGGCCTTGGCCCGAGCGACATCCCCGAGGGCGACGCGCGCGCCTTCGCCAATGGCAAGGGCCGCGAACTCTATATCGCCTACCAGCAAAGGCTTTCGACGCTGAACGCCTGCGATTTCGGCGACCTCCTGATGCACCCGATCGCGATCTTCCGTAAGAACCCTGATCTTCTCAAGGAGTATCACGGCCGCTTCCGCTACATCCTCGTCGACGAGTATCAGGACACCAACACCGCCCAGTACATGTGGCTGCGGCTGCTTGCGCAGCGCCCCAGGGGCGAACCGCAGAACGTTTGCTGCGTCGGCGACGACGACCAGTCGATCTACGGCTGGCGCGGCGCCGAGGTGGACAACATCCTGCGCTTCGAGAAGGATTTTCCGGGCGCCAAGGTCATCAAGCTGGAACGCAACTACCGCTCGACGGCACATATCCTTGGTGCGGCTGGCCATCTGATCGCTCACAACGAAGGTCGCCTCGGCAAGACACTCTTCACCGACCGGAGCGATCCCGAGGACATCAAAGTCCAGGTGCACGCCTCCTGGGATTCCGAAGTGGAAGCCAGGGAAATCGGTGAGGAAATCGAGCAGCTTCAGCGCGGCGATGCCAATGGCAAGCGGCATCTGCTGAACGACATGGCAATCCTCGTGCGCGCCTCCTTCCAGATGCGCGAATTCGAAGACCGTTTCGTGACGCTAGGCTTGAACTACCGCGTCATCGGCGGTCCGCGCTTCTACGAGCGCCTCGAAATCCGCGATGCCATGGCCTATTTCCGCCTCGTCGCACAGCCTGCCGACGACCTCGCCTTCGAGCGCATCATCAACACCCCGAAGCGCGGCCTCGGCGATACGACGGTACGCGCCCTTCACGATTACGCTCGCGCCCGCGATATCCCGATGCTGGCGGCAGCCGCCGACATGATCGAAACCGACGAGCTGAAGCCGAAGGCGCGCAAAGCCCTCTTCGACGTCGTTCAGTCGTTCCGCCGCTGGCAGGAAATGCTGGAGAACACGCCCCATACCGAGCTTGCCGAGCAGATCCTCGAAGAGTCGGGCTACACCGACATGTGGAAAAACGACAAGTCGGCAGACGCGCCAACCCGTCTTGAAAACCTGAAGGAACTCATCCGCTCGATGGAAAGCTTCGAGTCGATGCGCGGTTTTCTCGAGCACGTCTCGCTGGTGATGGACGCCGAGCAGAATGAAAATCTCGACGCCGTCTCGATCATGACCCTGCATTCGGCCAAGGGCTTGGAGTTCGACACCGTCTTTCTGCCGGGCTGGGAAGAAGGCCTGTTCCCGCACCAGCGTTCGCTCGATGAAAGCGGCCGCGCCGGTCTCGAAGAGGAACGCCGCCTCGCCTATGTCGGCATCACCCGCGCAAAGCGGCGCTGCCACATCTGGTTCGTCTCGAACCGACGCATCCACGGTCTGTGGCAATCGACGATCCCGTCGCGGTTCCTCGATGAACTGCCGGAAACGCATGTCGAAGTGGCGGAAGCCGAGCAGAGCTATGGCGGCTATGGCAGGGGCAGCTACGGTCAGTCCCGCTTCGACAAGGCCGATCCCTTCGCCAACGCCTATTCGACGCCGGGCTGGAAGCGTGCCCAGCAGAACAGGACGGACGCCACCCGCGACAACTGGGGCACCCGCTCCGGCCATGCCGTGGAGCGCATCGGCTACGGCGAAAGCGGCCCGCGCGGCCGCACCATCGACGGCGAGCTGGTAGCTAAATCCACGGCGACGGAACCCTCGAAGTTCAAGACCGGCGACCGCGTCTTCCACCTGAAATTCGGCAACGGCAATATCATCGAGATCGAGGGCAATAAGCTTACGATCGATTTTGACCGGGCTGGCCAGAAGAGAGTGCTCGATGGGTTTGTGGAGCGGGTTTCATAGGTTTCATATATCAGGACGGATTCACAAGAATCTCAATGTGATCGGCCTGCGGACATCGTGCAGCGTCGATGAGATCGAGACTATAAGACGGCAACATCCCGCTCACCCCAAGATCGGCATTGATCCCAGCCCCAGAATATCATTGAGCAATGCCAGCCCGATTCCGGCCGCGACGACCGCGATGCCGATCAGAAACAGCCGTCTGGCCCGATCGTATTTGGCAGCAATCAGCGAGTCCCGGGCCAGGAGGTCGGCGAAGACCTTGACCTGCAGGGCTATCCCCACCGTCAGCAGCAGCATCGGAAAGATGTCGATCCGGCTCCAGTCGTTTGGATTGGAGGCCCAGCGGCTGATGAAGCTCAAGGAAAAGCCGAGGATGATGCCGGCCGCCGTCAGCGAGCCGTTGCGGAACGTCGCGTCGATCTTCTCCTCTGGACCGGGCTCGGTCATGGCTTGGGCTCCGGGTAATCCCCTCGCACAGAAAGGCAGAAAATCCCGGAGTCAGCAAGGCCGCGGCTCATAGCAGGCCTACGAAGACGCTAGGCGCAGGCTTCCGCCGCAAACGTTGCGTTCCGCTCTTCAAGCAGGCGCCGCAACACGCTTCGATGGCATCGGCTCTCGTTCTCACAGTAGCAACCGATCGAAAAATGGCTTGCATGTGAAAGTGTGGCGAGCAGGTCGAGCACATGACTTGCCTCCGGCACGTTCATTTCCTTCCTGAAGCTGCGCACAAACATCGCCCATTCGGCATCCGTGGTCGCTGCCTTCGCTTGGGTCACCAGGGCCTGGCTCGGCGAAAGGATCGGCAGCCAGACGTCATAGTAGTTGCGGCTGGAGAATTCCTCCTTCGGTACGCCCCGCGGCGGTCGGCGGACGGTGCCGATGCGCACGCCCTCGCCTTCCGCCCGCGGCGACCCCAGTTGCACGACGCCAATAGCCATTCCGCCCCTCCATCAACCTGTCTACGCATCCAGCAGCAAGGAAGATCATCACGAGCATGACGAGGCAAAACTTGACCGTCGCCACTGTCGCCTGCCGCCTGATACTTTGAACGCTACTCACCATTGTCACTCTTTCGCGCCTTCGAAGCCGCGACCTCTCCTGCAAAAGAAGATTGGCGGGATCGCGGGCATCAATGCCTCCCCGCATGAGAGCGGTCAGCGTTACGGCGGCACCACCAACAACGCCGCGTCAAGCGAAGGTTAACGAATCACTCCTAAAGATCGATCAAATAGTGCTGTGCCTCCAAAGGTAACGCCAAAACCGAAAGTCCCGTCATGAGCGATTGCGATATCTTCGATCTGTCACCAATCGCGATGTGGATCGAGGATTTCAGCAGGGTCAAGGCACAGTTCGATCGCTGGCGCGCCGAAGGCGTCGAAGATATTCGCGCCTATTTGAGGGACGATACCAGACGTGTCCCTGCGCGCAGCTGATCCGCGTGTTGCGCGTCAACCGCAAGACGTTGGAACTCTTCGAAGCCAACGACCTCGATCACCTCATCGCGAACCTCGGCTTGGTATTCCGCGATGAGATGCTGGAAAGCCATGTCAACGAATTGGCCGAACTCTGGGACGGCAAGACCGAATTCACCGGCAGCGCCGTCAACTACACGCTGTCCGGACGCCGGCTTGATATCCAGTTGCGCGGCTCGGTGCTGCCGGGCCATGAGCAGTCGCTCGCGCAGGTGATGCTGACGACGGAAGATGTCACGGCTCGCGAGGAAGCCCGCCGCAAGGAGCGCGAAAACCGCCGTTACGCCGAAGGCATTTTCGAGCATTCGCCGGTCTCGCTTTGGGTCGAGGATTTCAGCCAGATCAAGCTGCTGCTGGAGAATGTCCGCGATCGCGGCATCGACGACTTCCGGGTCTTCACCGATGTCCATCCCGAGTTCGTACGCCAGTGCATGAGCGAGATCCGGGTCATCGACGTCAACCAGGCGACCCTCGATCTGTTCTGCGCGCCTGACCGCCACACGCTTCTGCAACGCATCGCAGAAGTCTTCCGCGACGATATGGAGAAACACTTCCGCGAACAGCTGATCGAACTGGGGAACGGCAGACTTTTCCATCAGCGCGAAGTCATCAACTACGCGCTCGACGGCTCGGAGCGCTATGTCCTCCTGCAATTCTCCGTCCTTCCCGGCCATGAAGCAGACTGGGAACTGGTGCAGGTGGCGCTCACCGACATCACCGCGCGCAAGAAGGCGGAAGCCTATCTCGAATATCTCGGCAAGCACGACGTTCTAACCAAACTCCGCAATCGCGCCTTCTATGTGGACGAGCTGAACAGGCTCGAGCGCAAGTCACTGCGCCCGATATCGGCCGTCATCATCGATCTCAACGGCTTGAAGGAGGCAAATGACCAGCTCGGACATGATGCCGGCGATGGACTGTTGCGCCGCCTTGGCGAGGTCCTGAACGGCGCCGCCGCTCAACCCAATCATGCTGCCCGCATCGGCGGCGACGAATATGCAGTGCTGATGCCCGGCGCCGACAAGCAGGCGGTCGCGACAATGGTCGAGACCATCGGGGAACTCCTCAAGATCAACAACCAGTTCTACTCCAACGCTTCGCTCAGCTAAGAACCAGCCTCGCCAGCGTGTGTTCGCAATCGCGAACTACCTATCGCAACGCAATATTTGAATACTACCATACTAAACGAGTAAGGGCTCCGGAATCCCCTGCCTGGCCATTGCTGGCGGCGCCCTGAGGCGCCCTTGCCGACATCATCGGCATATACATCGCCTACCTGATGCCGGTTCTGTGCTATGCTTGTATCGCCTTTTACGGGCTGAAGGGCACCGACCGACCCGACCTTTTCAAGGCTCGCTTCTCCGGCCCCTGCGGCGAAGCGTCTCGACGCTTGCGCCATCCCTCGGCCCTTGGCATGGTGCAATGCAAAATCGAGGGAGTCGCACCGATGAAAGCCTTGCTTCTAGTCGATATTCAGAATGGCTTTTGCCCGGGCGGCAACCTCGCGGTCCCTGACGGCAACGAGGTGGTTCCCGTCGCAAACCGCCTGATCGAGAGCGGCAAATACGACCTGATCGTCGCCTCCCAGGATTGGCACCCGCCCGGCCACGGCAGCTTCGCCTCCTCCCACCCCGATAAGAAACCATTCGAACTCGGCACACTTTCGGGCAAGCCGCAGATGATGTGGCCGGATCATTGCGTGCAGGGCACAGCGGACGCAGAACTGCATCCGGACCTCAAGATGGGCAAAATCGACCTTATCCTGCAGAAGGGCGAGAATCGCAATATCGATAGCTACTCGGCTTTTCGCGACAATGATCAAGACGCGCTTACTGGGCTCGCCGACTTTCTCGAGGGCCAGGACGTGACCGAACTGGACGTCTGCGGTCTCGCGACCGATTACTGCGTGAAGTTCTCGGCATTGGATGCGACCGAGATGATGCCGGGCGTGCGGGTTCGCTTTGTCGAAGACGCCAGCCGCGGCATTACACCCGAAGGCGTTGCGGCCGCGATCGAGGAAATGCGTGCGCGTGGCATCGATATCGTGACCAGCCGGCAAATTCTGGAAGGCTGATCACTCCGTCGCGTTCCGCTGCAACTGATAGACGTCCTCGGAAAAGTCATCCATCCGTCTGGCAAGCGCGACCTGCGCGTCTTCGAGCCCCTTCTTGTAATAGGCGGCGCCAACCTCCTTCGCAAAGAACTCAAGAACGATCTCCGCTTTGAGAAGGCCTATCGGCTGGTCCAGCTCGCTGTCGAAATAATGCTGGATCCGCGCAAGGAGCTCGGTCTTCTCTTCCTTCGAAAGTTCGATCTGATTCATGTTGTCTCCCCGAAAGGCGATCGGCTGCGAATGCATCGTTCAGCGAAATCGATCGTTCAATCAAGGAAATTTGCTTGCGGCAGATACCGCCCTTCCTTAGACGAGGGCAAAATTCCAGAAGGATTGTCGCCGATGAGTCGCGCTGATTTTTTCGACGGTTTGCGCGGTGGCTCAGCCGTTGCGCTGGCCTCGGCCCCATTCGGGGCTTTGTTCGGAGCGCTGGCGGTCGATAACGGCATGTCGCTCGCCGAAACGACCTTCATGAGCGCCACGGTCTATGCCGGCGCAAGCCAGATGGTCGGCATCGAGCTCTTCGGCCACAACGTCCAGGCTTGGCTGATCGTCGCCTCCATCCTGGCAGTCAACTTTCGCCACGTGCTCTATTCGGCGGCACTCGCGCCCTACATCAAGCACTTCTCACCGATCCAGAAGTTCTTCACCTTCTTCCTGCTGGTCGATCCGCAGTTTGCGGAAACGGCAAAACGCGGCGAAGCAGGCAAGCCGGTCACGTTTGTCTGGTATCTCGGCTTTGGCATCATCATCTATGTACCCTGGGTTTTGGTCAGCTTGCTCGGCGGCATGCTCGGCAGTTACATCGGCGACCCGAAATCGATCGGACTGGACATCCTGCTGCCGGCCTATTTCCTCGGCATCGTCCTTGACTTCCGCCATCGCGACAATTTTCTGCCGGTCGCCGCCGTCAGCGCTGTCGCCTCCATTATCGCCTATCATTATGTCGGCTCGCCTTGGCACGTCAGCCTAGGTGCCGCGGCAGGCATCATCCTTGCCGCCCTGTTCCCGCCGCCACCGCATGAGCAGGAACTCGAATCCGATTTGCACGAGGTATGACGATGGCCTTCGATCTTCACATGGCTCTCGTGATCGTCGCAGCCGCGGTTGCGACCTACGCAACCCGCATCGGCGGCTATATCCTCATCACCACGATGAAGCGCATTCCGCCGCGCATGGAGGCTGCGCTTGCCGCCGTCCCGGCCGCGGTCTTGACGACGCTTGTTGCGCCGGCCTTCTTCATCGGCGGTTGGGATTCGAAGCTCGCCCTGCTCGTCGCACTCCTCGTCGGTCTGCGGGTCTCGCACACCTGGATGCTGATTGCCGCGTGGCTCGTCGTCATGGGCTGGCGTCACACGATCGGCATGTAACGCCACTGGCGGCCGACAAGGCCGCCTCGCTTAATATTCCAGCGGCAAGGTCGCATTTTCCAGCCACGCCTTGACGTCGTGGTCGTGAATCAGCGGCATCAGCGCTTCTCGGGTGCGCTCGTGGTAGCTGTTGAACCAATGCAGCTCGTCATGCGTCAGAAGTTCCGAACTAACCAGGCTGCGGTCGATCGGGCAGAAGGTCAGCGTCTCGAATCCGAGCATTGGCATGTCGCCACCGTCGATCGCCTCTGCCTCGTGGACATAGATCAGGTTCTCGATGCGGATGCCGAAAGCGCCGGGGCGGTAATAGCCGGGCTCGTTCGAGAGGATCATCCCCGGCAAAAGCTCCTGCGTCGAGAGCCTGGCGATGCGCTGCGGGCCTTCATGCACCGAAAGATAGGACCCGACGCCGTGACCGGTTCCATGGGCAAAATCAACCCCTGCCCGCCAGAGCGCAATGCGGGCAAGCGGATCGAGGTCGCATCCGCGCGTGCCCTTCGGAAACCGTGCGGTGCTGATCTGGATCATGCCCTTCAGCACCAGCGTGAAGAAGCGCTTGTGCTCCTCGGTGACGGAACCGATGCCGACGGTGCGGGTAATGTCGGTCGTGCCGTTGATGTACTGGGCGCCGGAATCGATCAGGAAGAGTTCCCCGGCCTCCAGCTTGCGGTTCGTTTCCGTCGTCACGCGATAGTGCATGATAGCCGCGTGCTCGCCGGCTCCGGAGATCGTGTCGAAGGAGATATCCTTCAGAGGGTTCTGCATACTCTGGCCGACACGGGCGCGTGCCGCTTCCAGCTTCTCCGCCACCTCGATTTCGGTCACGGTCCCCGGCTTGATCTGCGACAGCCAGTAGAGAAATTCGACCATCGCGGCGCCGTCCTGCAGATGCGCAACCGCAGAACCGTTGATCTCAACGTTGTTCTTGACAGCTCGCGGAAGTTTCGCGGGATCATTCCCTTCCACGACCTCGCCACCCCCCTTGCGAATGATCTCCGCCAAGGCATACGAGGTAAGGTCCGGATCCACGACGACTCGACCGCCATCTCTTGCAACAGCGGACAGTTTCTTTTCGAGTTCCGACGGCGGAAGCTGCATGCACATCTGCGCCAGATAGGCTTCGGCCTCGATACCGGTCTTGCGCTTGTCGAGGAAGAGGTCCGCCTTGCCGTCGGCATAGATGATCGCACGCGCCAGCGGGTGCGGCGTGTGCGGAACGTCGGCACCGCGAATATTGAAGATCCAGGCGACCGAGGACGGATCGGCGATCAGCGCCGCCTTGAGGTTCTTCTTTGCAAGATCGGCAGCGATCGTTGCAATCTTGTCGGTCGCGAGCACGCCCGCCTGCACGACGCTCTGGATCATCACCTGTCCCAGCGGCTCCTGCGGCCGGTCGCTCCAGAGCTTGTCGAGAGGATTGTGAGGCAGGACAACGAGCGAACCGCCAATTTCGGCCAGCGCCTTTTCAAGTCGCCGCACGTCTGCGCCGGAATCCAGCCAGGGATCGATGCCGAGGCGCAGGCCCTTGGAGCCGTTCTTCGCAAGCCAGGCATGAGGCGGTTCGTTCACAAGGTCTCCGCCTGTGAAGACGGAACTATCCACTTGCTCGGCAAGTTGCGTCACGTAGCGCCCGTCCACGAAGACAATCGCCTCCGAACGCGTTACCAGCGCAACGCCCGCAGACCCGGTGAAGCCCGTCAACCACGACAAGCGCTCCGAACAAGCCGGCACGTATTCGCCGTTGAACTCGTCGGCACGCGGCACAAGAAAGGCGTCGATATCAAGCGCATCAAAACTTGCGCGCAAAGCCGAGACGCGATCGCGGCCGAATTGTGGCGTCGAAGTGACTTCGAAAGACTGGAACATGTTCAAGAATCCGGTGTTTTGGGCGAATCCCCTAGGCGAGATTCGGCTATATTATAGGAATTTCAGACGAGTACGAGGAATTCGCGAAGTGACGTATGAGCGAAAGCCGCGCAATAATCCGGCGGAAATGAGGCACCGCCTCACAAAGTGGCATGCTTTATGCATTCCACGCATGGCTCCCATGAACGAAACCCTCTCCCTCAGCTTTTCTAAATCGCTATATAGGCGCCATCAAACGGGTTCGAGATGAACCTGAAACGAAACAAAAGGAATTTAGATATGACTGCCCCTCTGTCGCGCTTCGCTTACAGCAGCCCGGTGCAGGCTGGCGAGCGCCAGACTGTGCGTCACATCATCGGCTCGCGCCGTCCGCTGCATGAGGACACTCTCAATCTGCTGGGCGCTGGCCAAAAGGTTACGCGCCATCAGGTCGCAACCAACTACGCGTTCTGAGCAACTCGCCGCTCCCTTCTCCTCCTCCCTCACGGGACCGGCGATCAGAACCAGTAGAAGCCCGCTCGAGCGCTCCTCCTCCTTCGAGCTCGCGGGCATTGACCGGGAAACTGGTCCAAAGGCGGTGCCATTGGCACCGCCTTTTCTTTTGCCCTCGCCTCAAGGACGATCGAGATGGATCGTCACCCAGCCATTACGCCAGATCGTACGGACGTGCCGCAAATGCGCACCGTTATAGGCCGCCAGCACCTTCCAACGCTGCGCAGCCAGAATGCCGGAAAGAATGACCGAGCCCCCGGGCGCCAAGTGGGTCACGAGTTGCGGCGCCATCTTGATCAAGGGCCGCGCCAGGATGTTGGCGATAATCAGATCGAAGGGGCCATGCGCGCAAAAGGCGGTCGAGTGAAAACCTGGCGCCGTCTCTGTGGCGATACCCGACGCAATGCCGTTGCGCCGAACATTCTCGGCAGCGACCCGCGTCGCGATCGGGTCAATGTCCGTTGCGAGAACAGGAATGTTCCGCAGCTTCCTGACAGCAATCGCCAGAACGCCGCTGCCGGTTCCGAGATCAAGCGCATTCCGCACCCGGCGGGAACGCAAGACACGGTCGATCGTCTCCAGGCAGCCTGCCGTCGTGCCGTGATGACCTGTACCGAAAGCCTGGCCGGCATCGATCTCGATCGCAATATCGCCGGACCGCACCTTGTCGCGGTCGTGCGATCCGTGGACCAGAAAGCGCCCCGCCCGAACCGGCTTCAGCCCCTCAAGTGACTTCGCCACCCAATCGACCTCGGGAATCACTTCGCGCTCGACTTTGGCCTCGGGAAAGCTCACCTTCAGCGCTTCCTCGACGCGCGCGCGAACCTGTAGTTCTTCTTCGCGCATCATGTAGACCGAGGCTTCCCAAATATCCTTCTTCTCATCGATCTCAGTGGTCGCGATTGCGAAGTCTTCTTCGCCGAAAACATCGGACAGCAGATCCAGAATCTCTCCTGCCTGCACTTCGGTCGTCGTCACATAAAGGCGTATTTCACTCACAAGCGGTCTTTCTTCTATAGGGCGCCATCGATCCAGGGCGGCGACTGCGTATCATATCCGGAAACGCCGTGAAGCAATTTCTGTCGGAATGCAGGTATTCGCAAAAGTAAGGGGACGGCAACATTGCGGATCGCGATCGCCACCGGATTCTTCATGGTAATAAGCGATGTCAGTTGATGGGTCTGCTTCAGCACCGTCTTCACCGCCGGCATTCTGAGACCCGCATATTCGCGCTCCCGCCCTTCCGAGATGAGCCAGGCCAACCAGCACGCGTCCTCGATGCCAAGGTTCATCCCCCGCGCACCGGCCGGCGAATGAATATGCGCCGCGTCGCCTGCAAGAAACACGTTGCCTCTTGCCATCACAGCGACATGGCGGAAGTGAATGCGAAAATCGGAGGCCCAGACACGCTCGGCGATTGCGGCAGGATGTTGGATGCGGCTCTCGAAATCGGGAAGCGTCGAGATGTAGCGCAGCACATCGCGGGTGACAGGCAAACGCCCGATCATGCCGGGATCGAACAGGGTTATCTCGGCAAAACCGGGATCGATCGGCACAGCGTAACGAAAGTCCGCCAGATAGAAGCTGCGCTCCAGCGCCTGTCCGGGGAAACCGATACCGACAGCTTTGCGGACCGCCGAATGGGCACCGTCGGCAGCGATCACGATATCGAAATCCGCCGTTTCGACCGATCCATCGGCCTTCCGTAGCGTTACTCGCGGCTTCGAAAGATCCCCGGAGACTGTCTCTACCGCAGTTTGCCATTCCGGAGCAACCTCATAGTCGGAAAGCTTGCCCAGCAGCAGCCGCTCGGTATGCCCCTGTGCCAGCGCGTGGATTGCGCTGTAGGGGCCGGGAACCTTCGTCGTGTCGATGTCAGCAAGCAGTCTTCCCTTGGAGACGATGCGGAAATGCGCAATCTGCTGCGCCTCCTGCAGTATCGTGTCCGACACACGCGAGGGTGAAAGCAGCGCCAGCGTTCTGGCATTGATGCCCAGCGCACGGCTTTCCGTCAGCGGCACGGGCCCGGCGTCGCTATCAACGATACGCGGAAGGAACCCGCGTCGGGCAAGTTCGAGGGCAGCAGTCAGGCCAGTCGCGCCGGCCCCGGCGATCAAGATGCTGCGATGCCCTGACGCCATGCCGTCATCCCTTGCTGACGAGGTTCTCCAGTTTCTTTACAGCCGTATCGGGATTTTCGCCATAGGCGATGGTCCCGGAGAACCGCCCTGCCGAATCGAGCAGGAAGACCGAGGCCGTATGGTCCATCGTGTAGTCGCCGTTCGGATTGCTCTCATCCACGGGAACCTTCTTGGCGTAGACGCGGTAACCCTTGATGACGTCGGCAACCTTGTCGGGAGCGCCTGATATACCGACAATGCGCTTGGAGACATTGGAGACGTACTGGTTCATGACGTCAGGCGTATCGCGCTCCGGATCGACGGTGACGAAGTACGCCTGAAGCTTCTTGCCCTCCGGATCGACCTTCTCCAGCCAACCATTCATTTCGAACAGCGTTGTCGGACATACTTCCGGGCAATGGGTAAAGCCAAAGAAGAGCGCCGTCGGCTTGCCGCGGAAGGCCTGCTCCGTGATTGGCTGGCCGTTCTGGGCGACAAGCGTGAACGGCACGCCGAACGGTCCCTCGGATACAGCCTCTTTTGTCTTGGTGACATTGAGCGTCAGCCAGCCGAGAATCCCGGCCATTACCAGCACCGCAACCCAGACCGCAATGCGGACAGTCTTCATCGATCGAACCTCTGAGATCGGGACCATTCCCGTTTCCGGGTGATATCGCCTCGTTCTTCAGGGTGCAATTCAACAAGATGTTTTCCAGGCGGCGACCGATTGCCCCACCAGCACACGGAAAAGGCGCAATCAAAATCGGAAAATCCAGTATTTACAAACACATATTCGACGCAACAAAGGCAACCTACAATCTTTGAGGGTTAGCAAATACTTAAAAATACATATCTATATTTAGCAATGGATAGAACGGTCGCCGTTCTCGTGACATGATGTCTGCCTGGCATTTCAACCCCGGCTATCCGCGTGAGCGCAAGATACATGCCGCGTCTCATCGCGGGGGGATAATCGTCACATGACTGATATGAAAGTGCGCAAGAGCCTCTCCGTTGGCCAGCGGCTTGGAACGCTGGCCGGCGCTGCATTCGTCGGCTTCGGCGCGATGCTTGGAGTCGGCTGGCACCAGAATTCGAGCGCCGACGCCGCTCTGAGGCATGCCAACGAGATCCAGGCTAGCGTCGATCACATCAACGAGCTGCGCACGGCAAATCTTACTCTAATTCTCGCCGCCATGGACACCATCGTCGATCGCGGCGATCGCGCCGTGATGCCCGAACGCCTGAAACTGATGAACGAAGCGATCGGCGAGCTACAGAGCAGTTCCAAGGAAATGCACCGCCTCGGAGGGGAGCTGAACGCGGGAAGCCTGCTCTCCACGTATGATGCAGACGTGGCGACACTCGGACAGAATGTCGTCGGAGACCTGAAAGCTGCCGTCGAATCTGGGGCGCCCGACAATGAATTCGACAGGCTTGATGACGCCATCGACGGTGGCGGCGACAAGGTGGGCGCGACTCTGGATAAGTTCGCCCGCGAAGGCGGCGAATTCGCCAAGAGGAGAATCGACGAAGCCAATGTGATCTCGCAGCGAGCGATGCACATCCAGCTTGCACTTGGCATCGTCGCTATCCTGACGATGGCGATCCTGCAGTACATCCATGGCGGCTCGATTCGCCGCGGCATCGAGGGCGTACGCAAGAGCATGCAGGGGATCATGCGCGGCGATCTCGATAGCCACGTCCCCGCCACTGAGCGTGGCGACGAGATCGGCGACATGGCGCGCGCGGCGGAGAGCTTTCGCCTTGCCGCAATCGAGAAGCAGGACCTCCAGGCGCGAAGTGAAAGCGAACGCCAGCAAAGTGATGCCGAGCGTCGCAGCCGCGAAGCGGCAAAACTTGCAGATGCCGAAGCGCTCGATAAAGCAGTAAAAGCACTGGGCCAAGGCCTCACACGGCTCGCTGGCGGTGACGTAACGGTCACCATCGATCAACCGTTCAAGCCGGAACTGGAGCGCCTGCGTAGCGACTTCAACGAGACCACGGCAACGCTCCGCCAGACGATGGCCGGCATCTCCCAGAACGGAGCTTCCATCCAGGCGAACAGCCAGCAGATGCGCTCGGCCGCCGACGACCTCGCAAAGCGCACAGAACAGCAAGCGGCCTCGCTCGAGGAAACCTCCGCTGCCCTCGATCAGATCACGGCAACGGTTCGCAACGCCACCAACCGCGCCGAAGAAGTCGGCCACATGGTGGCCAATACCCGGCAGAACACGGCGAAGTCAGATGTGGTCGTCACCGACGCCATGGCGGCCATGGAGCGAATCGCGGCGGCCTCGCGCGAGATCGGAACGATCATCAACGTCATCGATGAGATTGCATTCCAGACTAATCTCCTCGCCCTCAACGCAGGCGTCGAGGCGGCGCGCGCAGGCGAAGCCGGCAAGGGCTTTGCGGTCGTCGCACAGGAAGTGCGTGAACTCGCCGGTCGCGCAGCGGGTGCCGCCAAGGATATCAAGGCTTTGATCGGGAAGTCCGGAGCCGAGGTGAAGGCCGGCGGTGAACTCGTGACGGCCGCAGGCGAAGCGCTGCGCCAGATCGGCGACGATGTTTTGCGCATCGACGAGCATGTTAAGTCAATCGTAACCTCTGCACGCGAACAATCCACTGGACTGAACGAAATCAATACGGCCATCAGCCAGATGGACCAGGTGACGCAGAAAAACGCGGCCATGGTGGAAGAGACGAACGCAGCAAGCCACGCACTCGCCACCGATGCCGACAGCCTGATCCACCTGATCCAGACGTTCAAGATCGGCGAGGGCATGAATGCCCGTTCTACGCCGCGGGAAGCCACCGCAGTCTCGCATCCAAAACCATCTCCCGCACGAAGCCTGATCGGCAAGGTGGCGGGCGCATTCAACGGCGGCGCAACCGCCTAAGCCATGGCCCCACCGGCCGGAGACAACTGGGAAGAATTCTGATCATGAACAGTACTATCATCAACCAGACCGGCTCGCATCTCGAGATCGTCTCTTTCCATCTCGGCGAGCAGGAATTCTGCATCGACATCATGGCGATCCGCGAAATTCGCGGTTGGGCACCGGTCACCCCGATGCCGCACACGCCGCCTTACGTGCTTGGCCTCATCAACCTGCGCGGCGCGGTGATCCCGGTCATCGACATGGCCTGCCGCCTCGGCATGAAGATGACGGAGCCGTCCGAGCGCTCCGCCATCATCGTCACCGACATAGCCGGCAAGCTCGTCGGCCTGCTGGTCGAGCAGGTCTCCGACATGATGACCATCAAGAGCGAAGACCTGCAGCCGGCGCCGGAGATCATTCCGGAAGCACAGCGCGCCTTTTGCCGCGGCATCGTTGCGCTGGAAAAGACCATGGTCTGCTTCCTGAACCTCGACACCGTCATCGCCGACGAGCTGGCACAGGCCGCGTGATCAGACTAGCCGGGTTTCGCTGCTAGGCCTGGCCCCTGACAACATTTCCGAACCGCTTGCGACCGAACGTTGCAAGCGGTTTTTCTATGCCGCCATTCTTAGGGCCGCATTGCAGGCTATCTCGTTGGCGAACGCCACCTCCGTCATGCGGTCGTTAGACATAACCTTGTAAATGAAGGGCGAAGGCCGGCGTTTCAATGTCGTTGGAAAAGGCAATGGGATACGCAGGATGAGCAAAGCACAGACCCGCCACACCGGAGGATGCGGCTGCGGCGCGATCCGCTATAGAATCGACGAGGCGCCCCTATCCAGCGGTATCTGCCATTGCCAGACATGCCGGAAGGTTGCTTCGGCTCCCACGCTGCCGTTCGTCACCTTTCCCGTGCGAACACTGGTGTACGAACAAGGAGCCCCGCGGGCTTTCGCCTCCTCGAAGGGCGTCGTGCGGACATTCTGCGGCTCATGTGGTTCCCCGATCGGCTACCAGAACGATGCGGACCCCGGTTTGATCGACATCATGACCGTCAGCCTCGACGAGCCGGATGAGTATCACCCGACCTTTCACGTCTGGACATCCGAAAAGGTGTCCTGGGATGTCATCTGCGACAACCTGCCGGCCCATCCCAAAAGCCGTCCCTAACTCGACGGGCCGCGCTGCTGTTGCGGCTTGCCGTTCTTCCACATGACGTTCCGGCCGTAGAGCGGGATCGTCGAGATCGCCATCTTGGCCGAGCCGTCGGCCTCGAAACGATCGCGGTCTGATCGCAGACTGATGCCAGGATCGAACTACTCGACGATCTCGACCGTAAACGCAAAGCGGCCGATCTCGCCGGGAGGCAATGTCAGGCTGTACGGTCGCTTTGCAAGCTCCCTCGAGCCGTTCTTTTGAGCAGCCATCCCATGCCAGGGTTCGATGCAGATGAACGGCGCACCCGGTTTCTGCCAGAGCGCCAGATTGGGCAGATTCTCAAAACTGAAATGCATCGTCGGTCCGCCCTGGACGCCGTAGCGCAGCCCCGTCCCCGCATCCTCCGGAAAGATCATCGCATCCTGCTCGAACATGCCGTGGTCCAGCACAAGCCGTCCTGCCTTGAATGGGGATGCCAGCTTTGCGGGCGAAATCAGCCCATTCTCCAACCGCACCAAACCGGGTTCGCCCTGATTGTCGAGCGTTATAACGTGATCCTGCCCGGCCGCGCCTGGCAATGGCCAGAGGAAGGCGGGATGAAAGCCGAGCCCAAAAGGCATCGGCCGCCGGTCGCGATTGGTCACCTCGGCGGCGACGGTCAGCGCCCGCCGCTCAAGCGTATGCTCCACCGCCAACAGGAAGTCGAACGGAAAGACCGCCATCGTCGTGGGCGATGACGCAAGCTCATACCGGCACGTCGTCGCGTTGGCGGACGCAAGGGCAAATTCCGTCCGGCGCGCGAAGCCGTGCTGGCCCATCGGAAAGCTCTGGCCGTCGATTGCCAGCATGTCATCGGGCGCCTTGCCGACGATCGGGAAGAGCACAGGCGAACGCCCGCCCCAGAAAGCCGCATCACCATTCCACAGCCACGACCTGCCGTCGCTCGTCAGCAAGTCCTGCATCTCGGCGCCGAAAGAGGAGACATCGACTGTCAGGTACTGGTTTGCGATCCGCGTGAAGCTTGGCATCGAGCATCCTTTCGATTTGATCCGCAATCGGACCCTATCCGCGTCAACCAACGATTTCCATGACGACGCACGTTTGGCCACCTCGCCCCGTCAGCGAGCGCGCAGCTATTGCGGCTTTCCGTTCTTCCAGATGACGCTCTGGCCATAGAGCGGGATAGTCGAGATCGCCATCTTGGCCGAGCCGTCGGTCAGTTCGCGAGAATGTGCGAGATAGATCAGCGTGTCGTTCTCCTTGTCGTAGATCCGGTTGACGACCAGTTTCTTCCAGATCAGCGACATGCCTGTCTTGAACACCTCGTCGCCGCCCTTCGACAGGTCAATGTCGCCGATCTCAATCGGACCCGTCTGACGGCAGGCAATGGAGTTGTTCGAAGGATCCTCGAACCAGTTGCCGTTCTTCACGCGGTCGATAACGCTGCGGTCGAAATAGGTGACGTGACAGGTCACGCCTTTCACCTGCGGGTCGGTAACCGCGTCGATGATGATGTCGTTGCCGATCCAGTCGACCCCGACCTTGCCGACTTGGTCGGCGGATGCCGTGCCGGCGCAGAGGCCTACAAGCGAGGCGGCGGCAAGCGCGATACAGCTCTTTCTGGACATGACGGCTCCCTGATTGCATCCGCATCTAAGGTAAGCGCGACGGATGCCTTTACAAGGAAGCCCTCACGCCTTCCTGCACGTGCAGGCCTCGTACCCCTCCGACGTCAGCCTTCCCGGTTTCATGCCGATCAGAGCAGGAATGGCGTTCACCGCTGTCGCCCCGACGGCCTTTGCCATCTCAATCGCCGCATGCGCACAGACCGCAGCGTCTTCGGCAGCGTTGTGATGCGCAAAGCGCAGCCCAAGGTGCTCGGCAATCATGTTCAGCCGATGTGACAGGAAATGCGGCCAGATTCGCTGTGCCATCTTCAGGCTGCAGAGATAGGTGAGTTCCGGATAAGATTGCCGATACAGGTCGAGACTTGTGCGCCAAACGCTGAAATCGAAAGCCGCATTGTGCGCGATCATGGTCGCGCCTCGGAAATCGTCGTGAAACTCGTCCATCACCTTCGGAAACTCCGGCGCGTCCTCGACGTGCTCCGGCCGAATGCCATGAATGGCGATGTTCATGCCGGAAAACCGCATTTCCTTCGGGCGGATCAGCCGTTCCTCGACGCGGGTGACCTTGCCATCCTCGATCCATGCCAGACCGACCGAACAGGCGCTGCCGCGTTGTTCGTTGGCAGTTTCGAAATCAATGGCGATGGTCTTCAAGGGGTTTCCGATTCGATTGTATCGATATGGCATAGCCTTCCGGCCCTGTCGGCGCAAACCCAAGCTGTTGACATCCGCAACCGGATTGCGAAACATGGCGGGCATGAACGGATCGATGACCATGACGCTTACGCTGACGACCACCACCCTTGCAGGGTTGGCGGGAGCGACGGTGCGTTAGATCAAGCCCCGTCATCCCCGAAACCCTGCCGAGGCGAGCAGGGTTCTGGAACCGGCTCTCCTCACAACAACCAGGAGAGTTGCATGCAGAATAATCCAAGCAGTAGAAAAGCACCTGTCGGACTGTTGATCCGAGCCATCCGTCCGTCCGACACCGAAGCCTTGGCAGCGCTGGTCAATCTGCCGGGCTTTCGGGCCGGGACCTTGCGTCCGCCCTACCAGAGTATCGAAGAAACCCGCCGCCATGTCGAAAACAGCAATCCGGACGCGATGCGTCTGGTCGCAACCATCGACGGGCAAATCGTCGGCGACATCGGCATGACCCGCTTCCGCGGCCGTCGCAATCACGTCGCCGGCATCGGCATGGGCGTTCATGACGACTTTACCGGCCGAGGCATCGGCAGCGCGCTGCTCGCAGCCGTCATCGACGCCGCGGATAATTGGTTGAACATCATGCGTCTGGAATTGACCGTCTACACCGACAACGAAGCCGCTCTTGCGCTCTACAGAAAGTTCGGCTTCGAAGAGGAAGGCGTACTTCGTGCCTACGCCTTCCGGGCCGGCAGTTACGTCGATGCCTATGCGATGGCGAGGGTCAAGCGGTAGAAGAAGGCTCTGAGGTGAGCAGAACCGATGCCCTCACCCGCCGATCAGCGCCAGCCACTCGTCCTCGTCCATCGTCTGGACACCGAGTTCGCGTGCCTTGTCGAGCTTCGAGCCAGCGCCGGGTCCCGCAACGACGATATCGGTCTTCTTCGACACCGACCCCGCGACCTTGGCGCCGAGGCTTTCGGCCCGCGCCTTGGCCTCGTCGCGTGAGAACTTTTCTAGCGAGCCGGTGAAAACGACGGTCTTGCCGACGACAGGGCTGTCGGATGTCACCGGCTGTTCGGCGGGCAAGGGCCTCTTGTCGTTGAGCTCGTCAAGCAGCGCTCCGATCACGTTGATATTGCGCGGCTCCTTGTAGAATTCGACGATGGCACGAGCGACAATCTCGCCAATGCCTTCGATGGCGTTCAAGTCGTTCCAGGCATCGCCGGAAAGTGATGCAGCCTCCTTCATCGCCTCCTCGAAGGCGTCATAGGTGCCATAAGAGCGCGCCAGCAGTTTCGCGGTCGTCTCGCCGACATGGCGGATGCCGAGCGCATAGATGAAGCGGTGGAGCGCGATAGTGCGGCGCTCGTTGATAGCTGCGTAGAGCTTGCCGACACTGACCTTGCCGAAGCCGTCGATATTCTCGAGCTTGGTCAGTGAGCCCGCCTGCCGCTTCTCCAGTGTGAAGATATCGGGCGCGGTGCGAATCTGCAGCGCCCTGTCCTCATTCTCGAAGAAGAAGTCGATTTGCTTCGATCCAAGGCCCTCGATATCGAAGGCATTGCGGGAGACAAAGTGCTTGAGATGCTCCGTCGCCTGCGCCCTGCAGATGAAGCCGCCGGTGCAGCGGGTGACCGAATCGAGCTTGCCGGTCTTCTCGTTCTTTTCGCGCACGGCATGGCTGCCGCAGACCGGGCAGGTCTTCGGGAATTCGTAGCGGGCTGCATCTGTGGGCCGCTTTTCCATGACGACGTCGAGCACCTGCGGGATGACGTCGCCGGCCCGCTGCACGATCACGGTATCGCCGATGCGGATATCATGCTCCTCCTCGCGGATGCGTTCGCCCGAATTGCCGATGCCTTCAATGTAATCGGCATTGTGCAGCGTCGCATTGGTGACGACCACGCCTCCGACGGTGATCGGGGTCAGCCGCGCGACCGGCGTCAGCGCACCAGTGCGGCCGACCTGGATGTCGATATTTTCGACCGTCGTGAAGGCCTGTTCCGCCGGGAACTTATGCGCGGTCGCCCAACGCGGGCTGCGCGAACGGAACCCAAGACGGGTCTGCAGCTCAAGACTGTCAACCTTGTAGACGACGCCGTCGATGTCGTAGTCGAGATCCGGTCGCTTCAGGCCGATCTCGTCATAGTGCGCCAGGATATCGGCGACGGAATTCAACCGCTTCATCAACGGATTGACGGGAAAGCCCCATTCCTTGAACTTCTGCACCATGTCGAATTGCGTCTTCGGCAAATCATTGGGCTCGGAAATCTGGCCCCAGGCGTATGCGAAGAACTTCAGCTTGCGGCTCGCCGTCACTTTCGCATCGAGCTGTCGCAGCGAGCCAGCGGCGGTGTTGCGCGGATTGACGTATGTCTGCTTGCCCGCCGCCTCCATCTGCTTGTTCAGCGCCATGAAGTCGCTCTTGGCCATATAGACCTCGCCGCGCACTTCAACGACGGCAGGAACGCCCGCAGGCAACTCGTTGGGGATTTCCTTGATGGTGCGGATATTCGCGGTGACGTTTTCCCCCGTCGTACCGTCGCCGCGAGTCGCTGCGTTTACAAGTTTGCCATTCTCATAGCGGATCGACATGGAGAGGCCGTCGATTTTCGGCTCTGCGGTAAACGCGATCGACTGGTCCGGCAGACGGCCGAGAAAACGGTAGACGCTGGCCACGAAGTCCTGCACGTCCTCCTGCGAGAACGTATTGTCGAGCGATAGCATCGGGCGCGCATGCACGACAGGCGCAAAGGTCACCGAAGGCGCGGAACCGACACGCCGCGATGGGCTGTCTTCGCGAATGAGTTCCGGAAAGCGCGCCTCGATCGCGTCGTTGCGCCGCTTCAGCGCATCATACTCCGCATCCGAAATCGCCGGGCGATCCTCGCCGTGGTAAAGCTCATCGTTGCGGGCGATCTCCCTGGCAAGTCGCTCAAGCTCGGCAGCGGCATCTTCGATCGTCAGGGCATCAACGGCTATGGCTTCGGTCGACATACGGCTCTCGCTCCACGGAATCTGGAGTCGTTTTAGAGCAAAATGCATGGATTGAAAGAGAGCGAGACGTCATCTCCGGCGCCTCTCCCCAATTCGGCGATTGCGAAATCAGCCGTTCCCGGCCAGCAGACGGGCAGCCGCGGCCCTCGCCTCTTCCGTCACCGAGGCCCCCGCCAGCATGCGCGCGATTTCCTCCGTACGGTCGCCAGGCGCCATCGTCGCGACGCGAGTCGCGATCTTCTCGGAGCCTTCCGCAGCCGGCCCCTTCGAAATCAACAGATGCGTTGCGGCCCGTGCCGCAACCTGCGGCGCATGCGTGACCGACAGCACCTGTACACGGTCGGAAAGGCGCTTCAGCCGCTGCCCGATTGCATCCGCAACCGCGCCGCCGACGCCGGTATCGATTTCGTCGAAGACGAGCGTTGGCGCAGAGCCACGATCGGCAAGCGCCACTTTAAGGGCCAGCAGGAAGCGCGAAAGCTCGCCGCCGGATGCCACCTTCATGATCGAGCCCGGACGCGTGCCGGGATTGGTCTGAACGTGGAACTCCACCACGTCGATACCCTCCGAGGTCGCATCTTCGGGATCGGTGGTGATTTCCACCATGAATCGTGCCCGCTCGAGCTTTAGCGCCGGCAGCTCCGCCATGACCGCAGCAGCCAGCGCGTCTCCAGCATGATGACGCTTGTCGGAAAGCGTGCGGGCCGCCGTGTGGTAGTTCGCCTTGGCGACACCGACCTCCGCCTCAAGCTTGGCAAGCCTTTCCTCGCCAGCGTCGAGATCGGCAAGATCGCCGATCATGCGAACGGCGAGCGCCGGCAGTTCGGTCACCGGTACGGAGTACTTGCGCGAGGCGGCGCGCAAGGCAAACAGGCGCTCCTCTACACGCTCCAGCTCTTTCGGATCATATTCCGTTTTCCGGAGTGCCGCCTCGACTTCCATCTGAGCGTTGGAGAGCTGGTCCAGCGCAGCGTCCAGAAGCGCCACCGTATCTTCCAGCAGTCCTGGGGCTTCGTGGCTCTTGCGCTCCAGCCGGCGCACCAGCGAGGCGATATGCGGCACAGGAGAGGCGTTGCCGTTGAGGAACTCGGAAGCCTCGGCGATATCGCCCGCGATCCGCTCGGCCTTCATCATCTTCTGGCGGCGGTCGGCAAGTTCGTCCTCTTCGCCATCCTGCGGTGACAGCTTTTCGAGCTCCTCGACGGAGGAGCGTAGATAATCCGCCTCGCGCGCAGCATTCTCCACCTTCTCGCGCTGCTTCTTCAGTGTTCGCTCGGTATCACGCCAGATGCGGTAAAGGTTGGAAACGGCCGCAGAGTCTTCGTTCGCGCCTGCGAAGGCATCGAGCAGCATCCTGTGGGCATGCGTATCGACGAGAGCGCGATCATCATGTTGGCCGTGGATCTCGACCAGCATCTGTCCGGCCTGGCGCATCAGCTGAACACTGAGTGGCTGGTCGTTGACATAGGCCTTCGTACGCCCGTCAGAGTTTTGGACGCGGCGAAAGATGAGGTCGCCATCATCATCGATGCCGTTTTCGCGCAGCAACTTGCGGGCGCCGTGATCCGGCCCGACGTCGAAGACAGCCGTCACCTGCCCCTTGTCTTCGCCGTGTCGAACAAGGCCGCCATCGCCGCGGCCACCAAGGGCAAGCGACAGGCTATCGAGCAGGATGGATTTGCCAGCACCGGTCTCACCGGTCAGCACCGAGAGGCCGGTCTCGAAGGCGAGATCCAGCCGCTCGATCAGGACGATATCGCGGATCGAAAGCTGGGTCAGCATTGGCCTCAGGAACCGAGCAGGAGTTTCTTGCCTGCAGCAGCGATCCAGGAGCCCGGGTTTTCACGCGGCTCTGTGCCACCGCTCTTCAAGAGCTTGAAGGAATCTGCGTACCACTGGCTATCCGGATAGTTGTGGCCCAGAACGGCGGCGGCGGTCTGCGCCTCCTCGACGATGCCCATTGCATAATAGGCTTCGACAAGGCGCGCGAGCGCTTCTTCGATCTGGTTGGTATTCGGATACTTCTCAACGACTGTGCGGAAGCGTGAGATTGCCGCAAGGTATTCCTTGCGTTCCATATAGTAACGACCGACCTGCATTTCCTTGCCGGCGATCTGGTCGCGTGCGAAGCGGATTTTCGCTTGCGCATCGTCGACGTATTCGGAATCCGGATAATTGTCGATGACAGCCTGCATGGCTTCGACGGTCTTTGCAGCCGCGCGCTGATCCTGCGTGACGTCGACGATCTGCTTGGAATAGGTCAGACCGATCAGATACTGCACATAGGGAGCATCCTTGGACTTCGGATACTGCGCCATATAGCGGTTACCCGAGGCGAGAGCATCGTCGAGACGGCCTTGGCGGTACTTGACGAAGGTGCTCATCACGAGCGCCTTGCGCGCCCATTCCGAGAACGGGTTCTCGCGGTCGATGGCATCGAACTTGCGCGCCGCCTCGGCCATGTTACCGGCCTTCATGTTGGCGAGGCCCTGGGTATAAAGAACATCCGGCGGATCGCTCTCGACGCCGAGCTTGGTAATATCGATGTCAGGGTCCGACTGGCATCCGGAAACTAAGGCACCTGCGCTCAGCACCAAGAGCGATGCGAACAAAGCGCGCGCTGTCTTCATCATACTTTCAGACCCTGCATAACCCATCGGAACAATCCCAACGCTGCCATCCCTCAACAGCAGCCACGCCTTGCTGGCGTTTCTAGCCACAAATGAGCAGCCAGAGCAACGCAATGATGATGCATTAACGCATTTTTGTGGCGACGCAGGCCATATTCACCGGTTTTGCACCGAGAAAGCTGCAACTGTTGCCGCTAAACATCTGCGGCAACACATCTATCGGGGAATCACCGTCGGTCTGTTCCCCATAAAGAAACCGCCTCCCGAAGGAGGCGGCCCTGGCCTTAAAGATGCGATGGAGGTCATGCCGACCAGGGAGCAAATTCCGGTGCGTTGACCCGGATGAAATCCCGAGGAGCAACACGCTGGCGCGGCGCAGAGGTCTCGACCACTTCATAGGCGGTCGGGTCGCTGAGCAGCGCCTTGAGAGCATTAGCATTCATCTTGTGGCCACCGCGATACGAGCGGTAGCAGCCGATAAACGGAGCGCCGGCCAGTGCCAGATCGCCGACGGCATCGAGTGCCTTGTGGCGCACGAACTCGTCCTTGGCGTAACGCAGGCCCTCGACATTGATAACAGTATTGTCGTCCGAGATGACGACGGAATTCTCAAGCGAGGAACCAAGCGCATGGCCAGATGCCCAGAGACGCTCGACATCCCGCATAAAACCGAAGGTGCGAGCGCGCGACAACTCTGACTTGAACGTCGCGGCCGTCATGTCGCCTTCCCATTTCTGCCGGCCGATCAGCGGGCAATCGAAATCGATCTCGACTTCAAAGCGCATACCGTCATAGGGACGGAACTCGCTCCACGAGCCGCCATGCTCGATGCGAACCGGCTTGGTGACGCGGACGTAGCGGCGCTTCACGCCGAGCGATACCAGGCCAACCTGTTCGATCGCTTCGATAAAGGGCATAGAGCTGCCGTCCATGATCGGCATTTCGGCGCCATGGACCTCGATCAACACGTTGTCGAGACCAAGCGCGTAGACAGCAGCCATGACATGTTCGATCGTCGCGACTGAGCGCGCCGGCGAGAACCCAAGAACAGTGCAGAGATCCGTATTGCCGACCTGCGAAGAAACAGCACGGTATTCGGAAACCTCGCCGTTCTCATGCATGCGATTGAAGACGACGCCAGTGTCGGCTTCTGCCGGGTTGAAGGTAATCGAAACGTCAGCACCGGAATGGACGCCGATGCCCGAGAGCGTGATCGGACGTGATACCGTCGTTTGAAAACCCAACATGCCAATAACCATAAATTTTGCCTTTATTATCCCTGGTGACCCGCCGCGGCTAACATGCCGAACTATCTGCCAGGGTTCATTTCACTCCGTCCAAGTCTCGCCATGAAGGGCACAAGGGCGGTTTCTTGACCCCATACATACGTGCGCCCGGGTTCCAATCCAAATCACTGTTTCTTTCGCATTGTTACGAAAGTATGCCATTGAAATAACAGCGCAATTAGCGCCAGATTCGATGCTCTGAAACAGCAATGCCCGGGAGCTTACTCCCGGGCATCCTTGTGGCGATTCTGTCCTTGCTTCAGTTCGACTGACGGCGCAGGAATGCCGGAATTTCGAGCTGATCGTCTTCCTGCATCATGCGAGCCTGCGGAACGCTACGACCCTGATCGTCGAGATTTCCACGGCGCGGTGCATAGAGGCTTGCTTCGGGAGAGAGCGGACGGCGCTGCTGCGAGGCAGCCGCAGGAGCCGACGTCATCTCCGGCGCGACTTCCTCTTCGCGGCGGCCAAGCGAGTTGGTGATCCGCTTCAGGAGGCCCATTGGACCACGCTCTTCATGCGCATGAGACGTCGGAGCAGGCTGCGAGCGATGGTCGATCTCTGCCTGAACCACAGGCGGGAAATCTTCCACCTTCGGCATACGTACGGCCTGCTGAGCGGCCATCGGCTGCTGCATGACCGGCGCCGGCTGGCTGATAACAGGCTGCTGAACCGGCTGGCTCATGACCGGAGCGTGAACTGGAGCCTGCTGAACCGGAGCAGGACGAATGACCGGAGCGGCCTCAGGAGCAGCGAAGATCTTGCTCTGCGGACGGAAGGTCTCCTGCATCGCCGGCTGCTGGACCGGGGCTGAAGCACGCGGCGCGTGGATTTCAAGCTCGCGTTCCATTTCGGCTTCAGCCGTACGGATTGCTTGCGCGACCGGATCGACGGGCTTGGGTGCCTGCTGCAGGACAGGTGCAGGCTGAACTGCGGCCGGCGCCGGAGCAACGGCCGCGGAAGGACGCACGATCGGCTTTGCCACCGGCTGGAAAGTCTTCCCTGCCGCCGCGTTGATGGCACGGTCGATGCCTGTCGCAACGACGGAAACGCGGATGATGCCTTCGAGCGATTCGTCGAATGTCGCGCCGAGGATGATGTTCGCATCCGGATCGACTTCTTCGCGAATACGGGTTGCCGCTTCATCGACTTCGAAGAGGGTAAGGTCGCGACCGCCGGTGATGGAGATCAGCAGGCCCTGTGCACCCTTCATCGAGGTTTCGTCGAGCAGCGGGTTGGCGATCGCAGCTTCGGCAGCCTGCATCGCGCGGCCCTGGCCGGATGCTTCACCGGTTCCCATCATGGCGCGGCCCATTTCACGCATGACCGAACGAACGTCAGCGAAGTCGAGGTTGATGAGACCTTCCTTCACCATCAGGTCAGTGATGCAGGCAACACCCGAATAGAGAACCTGGTCAGCCATCGCGAAAGCGTCGGCAAAGGTCGTCTTGTCGTTGGCGATGCGGAAGAGGTTCTGGTTCGGGATGACGATCAGCGTGTCGACCGACTTCTGCAGCTCTTCGATGCCGGCTTCCGCCAGGCGCATGCGGCGACCGCCTTCGAAGTGGAAGGGCTTGGTGACAACGCCAACGGTCAGGATGCCCTTGTTCCGGGCTGCCTGAGCGACAACCGGAGCAGCACCAGTACCCGTGCCGCCGCCCATACCGGCGGTGACGAAGCACATATGCGTGCCGTTCAGGTGATCGATGATTTCATCGATGCATTCCTCGGCAGCTGCGCGACCGACTTCCGGCTGCGAGCCAGCACCGAGACCTTCGGTAACATTGGCGCCGAGCTGGATAATGCGCTCTGCCTTCGTCATCGTCAGGGCCTGGGCGTCGGTGTTGGCAACGACGAAGTCGACGCCCTGGAGGCCCGCGGAGATCATGTTATTGACAGCGTTGCCACCGCCACCGCCAACACCGAACACGGTGATACGCGGCTTAAGCTCAGTGATATCCGGCTTTTGCAGCTTGATAGTCATGTTACCGTTCCTTCTCTTTATGGCCGCATCGCCACGCCGGCCAATTCACTCAATTATCAGAAGCTTTCTTTCAGCCACTGCCCCATGCGGGCAAAGCGGCTGGTATTTCCCCCAAGCGACATGAGCAGACCGCTCTGTGACGCATGTGTTTCCTGGTCCGCGACCTGCGGATAGATCATCAGGCCGACGGCGGTCGAAAAGGCTGGGCCCTTCGCTGCTGTCGGCAGGCCCGAGACGCCCATCGGACGACCGATTCTGACGTTGCGGGCAAGAATGCGGCGTGCGACTTCGGCAAGGCCGGTCAGCTGGCTCGCACCGCCCGTCAGCACGACGCGCTTGCCGACGATCGGGCTGAAGCCCGAGCGCTGGATGCGGTCGCGGATCAATTCCATCGTTTCCTCGATACGGGCGCTGACGATGCGTGATACCAAAGCGCGCGGCACCTGTGTCGGCAGGTCGCGTTCGTCTTCGCCGATCGGCGGGATCGAGATCAGTTCGCGCTCGTCCGAGGAATTCGGCATCGCGGAAGCATGGACGACCTTCAGGCGTTCGGCATCCTCGATACGGGTCGAAAGACCGCGGGCGAGATCCGTGGTGACGTGATGGCCGCCGAGGCCGACGGCATCCGTGTGCACCAGCTTGCCTTCTGCGAAGACCGAAATCGTCGTCGTGCCGCCGCCCATATCAATCGCCGCGCAGCCGAGCTCGACTTCGTCGTCGACGAGAGCAGCAAGGCCGGATGCGTAGGGCGTCGCAACGATGCCCTCGACCGAGAGGTGCGCGCGATTGACGCTGAGCTCGAGGTTCTTGAGCGCGGTACGCTCAGCCGTGACGACGTGCATGTCGACGCCGAGAACGTCACCATACATCGACAGCGGATCGCGGATACCGCGCTCGCCGTCAAGCGAAAAGCCGGTTGCCAGCGAATGCAGTACGGCACGATCCTGGCGCAGCGACTGCTGGCAGGCGGCGGAAAGGACCTTCTTGAGGTCGTTCAGTTCGACTTCCTGGCCACCGAGATCGATGGTCGCAGTGTAGATGTCGCTCGTCAGGCGCCCCGCCGTGACGTTGACAATCAGGCTTTCGACAGTAAGACCGGCCATGCGCTCTGCAGCGTCGACCGCAAGGCGAATCACGCTTTCCAGAGCATCCAGGTCAGAGATCGCACCGGTCTTGATGCCACGCGAGCGCTGATGACCGATCCCGATGATCTCAATGTTATGCGTGCGACCGGGCAAAACCTGACTTTCCTCGCGGGGCGTCAGGCGGCCGATCATGCAGACGACCTTCGTCGATCCGATGTCCAGCACCGAAACGACATGGGACCGCTTCGATGAAAGCGGCTTCAGGCGCGGCAATCCGAAATGGGACGAACCGAACAAGCTCATATATTTTGCCCCGCCTTCTTCAAATCCTTAGCCCTCTGATCGAGCACCAGTTGCCGGCGCGCCATCGCCTCCGGCGTCAACTGAATTGCCGTGCGGTCGGTGAGCCTCAGATCGACGGCAGCGATGTCGCGCTCCAGAAGATCCTGCTCCTTCATGAACTTCGACAGCCGCGCCAACGCCAGATCGACATCGTCTTCCGGCAGCTTCACCGAAATGCCGTTGTCCATGTGCAGATCCCAGCGACGACCCGAAACCCAGACGTAGGCCTTCACCCGCGCCTTGATCTCCGGCCAGTTTGCGAATTCGGCTTCGAGCGAAGTTGCAGCAGCCTCCGCGCCACGACCAACCACCAGAGGCAACTGCGAGAACTTATTGTCGCGCAGCGGAGCGATTACCGAGCCCCCCTTTTCCACGAGAGAAAGTTCCTGGCCATGCTGCCAGATGGCGTAGGCCTCACGCTCCTTGAGTTTCACCTCGATCGTCTTCGGATAGATCTTGCGAACTTCAACATTCTCGACCCAGGGAAGCTTCGCGATCTTCTGACGCGCCGCATCGACATCGAGCGCCACGAGCGACGTTGTGCCATCAAGCCCCAACAGCTGCAGGATCTCGATTTCGGAGGTCTCGGAATTGCCGGACACCTTCACATCATCGATCGCAAATCCGGCAGCCGTTGTCGTCGCCTGGGCAACGGCTTCTGTGTGACCACCGAGCGACATGCCATAGAGACCCGTCGCGGCAAAGAAAGCCAAGGCGGAGACCGTCCCGACATGAGCCGGAATATGGATGCGGCCGCTTCCGAGGCTGACAAGGAAGCGAACGACACGCCGCAGCGGGCGCGGCAGAATCAGCCGACCATCACCCTCGGGATACGAAGGCTCCACCTGATGACTTGGGCGCCCTATCCTTTTGACCGTCACCGAGAACAAGAAGCGTCCTCCACCATCCAACGGAGAAATTCACCAAACGAGTAGCCGGCATGACCGGCCATTTCGGGCACCAGGGAGGTTGGCGTCATGCCTGGCTGAGTATTGATTTCCAGCCAGATAATTTCGCCATCTTCGGAGAAGCGGTCGTCATAACGAAAGTCGGAGCGACTGACGCCACGGCAACCAATTGCTTGATGCGCCCTTAACGCCAATGATTGTATTTTTTGGTAAATATTCGGTGAAATTTCCGCAGGGATGACGTGTTTCGATCCACCCGCGACGTACTTGGCATCATAATCGTAGAAGCCATGCCCGAGCGGCACAACCTCGGTCACGCCGAGGACCCGATCACCCATAACGCCGCAAGTCAGCTCGCGACCATAGATGTAACGCTCGACAAGAACCTGCTCGCCGTAGCGCCATTCCGGAGAGCTGATGATCTGCGGAGGGTGAGATTGATCCTCTTGAACGATCACCACGCCGAAGCTGGAGCCCTCACGCACAGGCTTCACAACATAGGGCGGCTTCATCGGGTGCTCGGCCGGAAAGGCGAATCGATTGATCACCTCGGATTGCGCAACCGGAATGCCAGCGGCGGCGGCAACGCCCTTGGCCTTCTCCTTGTCCATGGCAAGGGCCGACGCCAGCACGCCGGAATGCGTGTAGGGAATCTCAAGATATTCAAGCACGCCCTGGATCGTACCATCCTCGCCGTAGGGGCCATGCAGTGCATTGAAGACGACATCGGGTCGCAAGGCAGCAAGCTTCGCAGACACATCGCGGTCGACATCAATCCGCGTCACCTGGAAGCCCTCAGCCTCAAGAGCATCCGCGCACGCCGTCCCGGAAGAAAGGCTTACCGGCCTCTCCGAGGAAAACCCGCCCATCAGGACAGCGACATGCTTGCGACTCATCAACACCCCCAAAAAATAACCTGCACACTGCGTTCCGACGCTTGCACCAAGCTTGTTTGTCGTCCGAATCTCGCTCGGTGATGCAGATGTATTAGAGTCCGATTATGGTTAATGAAGCGTTTACTTTCGTTAATTTTTGCCTTGTCCGACCGCCCGGACAGGGCCGTGCAAAACGCAGAAACCCCGTGGCGACAGCGCGTGACGCGCGGGGTTCCGTAAAGGAAGTTGTGTCAGTTCGAGCCCTCTTCGCCTGCTAATTTCCACACAAGGCCACCCAGAGCGCCGCCAAGGAGCCCTCCTGCGCTCAACCAGAGCGTTCATGAGGGATCTGCTTCATATTGATTCTGGTCAAGTGACCACACGCGGGCGTCGATGGGTGGAAAAATGCAAAGCCTACTAATCTTTTTTTCGTTTGTTACGCGGTGACCATTTGCGCCGAATTAAAATTGCGTTAAGAGCCGCCTGCCTCCCAAGGCATCTTTACAATCCCGATTGGAATGAAAATGTCAGACGCGATATACAAAGTATCGCCGACTCCCGCTTCATCGAACCATGCGCAAGTCAACTCGCCGGCGCGTGTTCTGATCGCGAGCCTCGTCGGCACCACGATCGAATTCTTCGATTTTTACGTGTATGCAACCGCCGCCGTGCTGGTCTTTCCGACGCTGTTCTTTCCGAACAGCGACCCGACGACCGCACTGCTTGCATCCTTTGCAACCTTCTCCATAGCCTTCTTCGCCCGTCCGCTCGGCGCCGTGGTCTTCGGCCATTTTGGCGACAGGATCGGCCGCAAGACGACACTCGTTGCCGCGCTGCTCACCATGGGCATTTCGACGGTTGTGATCGGCCTCCTGCCCTCCTACGAATCGATCGGCGTCATCGCACCGCTGCTGCTCGCGCTTTGCCGTTTCGGCCAGGGCTTCGGTCTCGGCGGCGAATGGGGCGGCGCCGTGCTGCTCGCGACCGAGAACGCGCCGGAAGGCAAGCGCAGCTGGTACGGCATGTTCCCGCAGCTCGGCGCCCCGGTCGGCTTGTTCCTTTCCTCGGGCATCTTCTGGCTGCTGCTGCAGGTCATGTCTCAGGACGCTTTGCTGAGCTGGGGCTGGCGTGTGCCGTTCATCTCCTCGATCCTGCTGATCGTCATCGGCCTCTGGGTCCGCCTCTCAATCACCGAGACGCCAGCCTTCCAGAAGGCGATCGACAAGCAGGAACGCGTTGCTGTTCCGGTTGCCGAACTCTTTCGCAAGCACAAGCGTAGCCTGTTCCTCGGCACCTTTGTGGCGCTCGCGACCTTCGTGCTGTTCTATATCGGATCGGCCTACCTGCTGTCCTACAACGTCAAGGTCCTGAAGATCCCGTTCCTTGACGCGCTCGAAATCCAGATCGTCGGTTCGGTCGCCTTTGGTATCTTCATCCCGATATCAGGCAAACTGGCCGAGCGGTTCGGACGTCGCGAAATGCTGATCCTCACCACCTTGCTGATCGGTATCTTCTCGTTCTTCCTGCCCGGCCTGATGACCGGCGGCGAAGGTGGCATCCTGGTCTTCGCGATCGTCGCCATGGCGCTGATGGGCATGACCTACGGTCTGATCGGAACCGCGCTTGCCGCCCCCTTCCCGACGGCCGTCCGCTACACCGGCTCGTCGATCACCTTCAACCTTGCCGGCATCTTCGGCGCTTCGCTGGCGCCCTACATCGCCACCTGGCTGCAGGCAAACTACGGCATGCAGTATGTCGGCTACTATCTCGGCCTCTCCGCGGTCATCACGCTGATCTGCATCCTGGCTTCGGGCCGCGACGAAGTCTGAAGTTAACTCATATTGAAAACGAAGGCCGCAAAACCCTGGTTTTGCGGCCTTTCTTATCTGTAAGAAGGTAAAAAGCTATTTCCTGTCGCTCGAGCGAGGAACCAGCCGGACGAAGTCTACTCGCTGGTCACGCCCTGGAAGGGGCGGACTTCGCGTCCCGGCATGAAAACGCCGAGACGCTTGATTTCCCACTCAAGCTTGATGCCGGAATTCTCGAAGACCTCGCGGCGAACCTGTTCGCCGAGATATTCGAGATCATATCCCGTCGCCTGCCCCATGTTGATCATGAAGTTGCAGTGAAGCGAGGACATCTGCGCTCCGCCGATCACCAGACCGCGGCATCCGGCCTCGTCGACGAGCTTCCAGGCCGAATGCCCTTCCGGGTTCTTGAAGGTCGAACCGCCGGTTTTTTCCCGGATTGGCTGGACCGTCTCGCGATGGCTGCGCACGGCGTCCATCTCAGCGCGGATCTTGGCGCGATCCTCGCTATAGCCTTCGAAGAGCACCGACGTGAAAATCAAATCGTCCGGCACCGACGAATGACGGTAGGAATAGCCCATATCGGCGTTCGACAGGATGTGCTTGTTACCCTTGCGATCAACGGCGTTCACCTCGACAACCCGTTCACGCGTCTCCGCGCCATTGGCGCCGGCGTTCATGCGTGCCGCACCGCCGATGCTGCCAGGGATGCCGTAGTAGAAGTGGAAGCCGCCGATGCCGTTGTCCATTGCCATGGCCGCAACATGCTTGTCCGGGCAGATTGCACCGGCAAGAATACGATTCTCGCCAGCGAGCTCGACTGCGCCGAAGCCTTTCGCCGAAAGCCGGAGAACGACACCAGGAATGCCGCCATCGCGCACGAGAATATTAGAGCCGACGCCCACGACGGTGATCGGCACTTCTTCGGGCAGGATCTTGAGGAAGGCGATGAGGTCGTCCTCGTCGTGTGGCTGGAACATCAGCTCGGCCAGACCGCCAGCGTGGAACCAGGTGACACGGTCCATCGGCGCATCCGGTGTGATCCTCCCACGGATGTCCTTTACGCCGTCGCCGAGCGACGCAAGAAGCTTTTCCCCATTCACCTGTTTCATGCAGATATTCCCGAAAGGCTTTCCAATTGCTTGGGCAGCGCTGCCGCCCAGTATGTGATACTCCCAGCCCCCAACAGAACCACAAAATCCCCCGGCTTTGCAATCTCTGCGACCATTTCAGGCAAAAGCTCTGGGGACGACAAGAAGCGGGCATCACGGTGACCGCCCGATTTGATCCGTGACACAAGTGCCTCGGAGTTCGCCCCTTCGATGGGATCCTCGCCTGCGGCATAGACAGGCGCAAGGAAAATGCTGTCCGCATCGTTGAAGCAAGCCGCAAACTCCTCGAAAAGGCTCGATAGGCGCGAATAGCGATGCGGCTGATGGACCGCAATCACACGCCCCTTGCAGGCCTCGCGCGCGGCCCGCAGCACGGCCTTGATCTCGACCGGGTGATGACCGTAATCATCGAAGATCTGCACACCGTTCCATTCGCCGGTCAGCGTGAAGCGACGCTTGACGCCGCCAAAGGAGGCCAGTCCCTTGGCGATGTCCTCGCTCGACATGCCGAGACGGTTGGCAACCGCAATCGCGGCGGTGGCATTAGAGATGTTGTGACGTCCGGGCATCGGCATCACGAGATTGTCGAGCCTGATGACCTGCCCAGTCCGCCGGCGACGGATCTCGACGTCGAAAATCGAACGCGGACCCTCGACACGAACATTCATGAAACGAACGTCGGCCTGAGGATTCTCGCCATAGGTAATGATCTTGCGGTCCTCGATGCGGCCAACCAGTGCCTGGACTTCCGGATGGTCGAGGCACAGCACGCCGAAGCCGTAGAACGGCACGTTCTCGACGAACTGGCGGAATGCAGCGCGCACGGCATCGAAGTTGCCGTAGTGATCGAGGTGTTCAGGGTCGATGTTGGTGATGACAGCAACATCAGCGGGAAGCTTCAAGAATGTGCCGTCGGACTCGTCGGCCTCCACCACCATCCATTCACCCTCGCCCATGCGGGCGTTGGTGCCGTAGGCATTGATGATGCCGCCATTGATTACCGTGGGATCGAGGCCGCCTGCTTCCAACAACGTCGCCACCAACGACGTCGTTGTCGTCTTGCCATGCGTTCCGCCGATCGCGATCGCGTTGCGGAACCGCATCAATTCGGCAAGCATCTCTGCCCGGCGTACGACCGGCAGCAGCTTTTCGCGCGCCGCTACGAGTTCCGGGTTGTTCTTCTTGATCGCGGTCGAGACGACGACAACTTCGGCGTCGCCGAGGTTCTCGGCCTTGTGACCGACGAAGACTTCGATGCCCTTGTCGCGCAGGCGTTGCACATTGGCGCTGTCGGCCTGATCCGATCCCTGCACGCGATGGCCGAGATTATGCAGCACCTCGGCAATGCCGCTCATGCCGATGCCGCCGATGCCGATGAAATGAACGAGGCCGATGGCCTTCGGCATTTTCATGCGCGTTTCCCCTTGAACTCTGCAATTGTACGTCGTGCCGCAATAGCCTCTACCATGTCGGCAAGCAAGTTCGCAGCATCGGGTTTACCCGCCTGCTTTGCTGCAGCGGCCATCCGGCCGAGCTTTTCGGGGTCATTCATCACATGGGTGAGGATCGAAGCAATCTTCTCGGGCGAAAGCTCGGCCTGCGGAATAACCTTGGCACCGCCTGTCGCCGCAAGCGCTGCCGCATTCGCGGCCTGATCGTGATCCAATGCATGCGGATAAGGCACGAGCACGGCCGGCCGCCCGATCACGGAAATCTCCGAAACAGTCGATGCGCCTGAACGGCAGATAACGAGATGTGCAGCGGCAAGTCGTTCGGCCATATCGGTGAAGAAGGGGGCTGTGTCAGCCGCCATCTTCAACTGAGCGACGCAAACGCCCATCATCTCCGTATCTTCCGGCCGCACCTGCTGGGTAAGGCGCAGGCGATCGCGAAGTCCGTCATCAAGTAAGCTGATGGCGGTCGGCATCGCCTTGGAGAAATACTGTGCGCCCTGGCTGCCGCCGAAGACGACGAGATTGAAAGGTTCACCAGGATTCGATGGAGAATACGGCACTTTCGCCGCATCGATGATTGCCGGGCGCACCGGATTACCCGTTGTCACCGTTTTGTCGGGAAACTGACCGCCGCCTTCAGGCAGGAAGCCGCCGGCAATCGCTTGCACGCGGCTCGCCAGCGCCTTGTTGGCGCGTCCCATCACCGCATTCTGCTCGTGGATCATGGCAGGCACGCCAAGGCGTGTCGCGGCGAGCAGCGGCGGTACAGTGGGATAGCCGCCGAAACCGACAACAACCACGGGCTTCAGCCGTGCAATCAGCTTCTTGGCGGCCCGCATGCCGCTCCAAAGCGTCCACAGCGAGCGAGCGACGGAGACCGGATTCTTCGAGCCGATCGTCGCCGACGGAACGACGTGGATCTCATCGGCCGGGAATTTTCCGGCATAGCGCTCGGCACGACTGTCGGTGACGAGATGCACGGAATAGCCCCGCTCTTTCAGCTTGTACGCCAGAGCCTCCGCGGGAAACACATGACCGCCGGTTCCCCCGGCGGCAAGCAGGACGATGCCTTTGCTCATGAACTCTTACTCCGCCGGCATGCCATGCGCGACGCGGAAGAGGCTCCGATCCTGCGCACGCTTTTCCGGCCTATGGCGCGTCAGCGCGAGAATGAACCCGGCGGTGACGCAGATGGCGACCATGGACGAACCGCCGTAGGAAATCAGCGGCAGGGTCATGCCCTTTGCCGGCAGCAGTTCGAGATTGACGCCCACATTGATGATCGACTGTATGCCGATCTGCAGCACGAGACCAGCGACGGCAAAGCGGTTGAAGTCATTCCGCTCCTTGTAGGCATGCGAGAGACCGCGCAGCACGAGAACGGAAAACAGCGCGACAAGCGCCATGCAGAAGACGATCCCGAACTCCTCGGCAGCGACCGAGAAAATGAAGTCGGTATGCGCGTCCGGGATGATGCGCTTGACGATGCCCTCGCCCGGTCCCTGGCCGAACCAGTCGCCGCGGATGATGGCTTCACGCGCCGTATCGATCTGGAAGGTATCGCCCTCGCCGGTCAAGAACTTGTCGATACGCAGCGCCACGTGCGGGAACACGTAGTAGGCGCCGAAGAGTCCTCCGACCCCGCCGGCACCCAGAATAATGATCCAGATCCACGGCATTCCGGCCATGAAGAACATGCCGCCCCAGACAGCCGTTGTCAGGATCGTCTGCCCAAGGTCGGGCTGTGCGACCAGAAGTGCTGCCACGATGCCAAACAGGATGATGGCGAACAGGTTGCCCGGAATTTCAGGCTGCCTCGCATGCTCGGCAAAGAGCCATGCGCAGACCACCACAAAGGCCGGCTTCATGAACTCTGACGGCTGGATCGAGATGCCGGCCAAGGTGACCCAGCGGCGGGAACCCTTGACCTCGATGCCGAAGAACAGCGCCAACAACATCATGGCGAGAGCGACAATCAGCAGGATGATCGCCGTGCGCCGCACCTGGCGTGGCGTCAGGAAGGAAAGCCCGACCATGACAGCGAGCGATGGGATCATGAAAGCCGCGTGTCGCTTGACGAAGTGGAACGGCTCCAGCCCGATGCGCTCGGCAACCGCTGGCGAGGCGGCGAACGACAGCATGAAGCCGATGCCCATCAGGAAGATGAACATCGCCAGGAAAAAGCGGTCGATGGTCCAAAACCAATCGGCCAGAGGCCCACGTTCCGCGCGGCTTACCATGTCATTTATCTCCTGTTGCCGAACCGATCAGCATGGTGATTCCGTCGAGCGCTGCCACATGGCTGACAAATGCATCGCCCCTCACTTCGAAGTTCTTGTACTGGTCGAAGCTTGCGCAAGCCGGGGATAACATCACGGCCAGTGGGCCGCTTTCATCTTTTTCAGCATCCGCAGCCGCATGTGCCACGGCGCGCTCCAGCGTTCCGGAAATCTCATATGGCACGGCTTCGCCGAGCGTCGCGGCAAATTCGGCCGCGGCTTCGCCGATAAGATAGGCCTTGGCGATCCGCGGGAAGAAGCCCGTCAGCGACGTGATGCCACCGGCCTTTGGCAATCCACCGGCAATCCAGTAGATGCGGTCGTAACTCGACAGCGCCGGAGCGGCCGCATCAGCGTTGGTGGCCTTCGAGTCGTTGACGAAAACGACATTGCCGCGACGCCCGACCGGCTGCATCCGATGCTTGAGCCCGGGGAAGGACGTCAGGCCGGCACGAATTTCATCTTCCGAGACGCCAACTGCAAGGCATGCGGCGACGGCTGCAGCGGCATTCTGCGCATTATGGCTGCCACGCAGTGTCTGGATGCCGTTAAGATCGGCAATCGGCCTTGTTGCGCCTCCCGAGGCCTGGATAAGCTTCGTTCCATCCGCATAGATGCCATAGGGAAGCGCGTGGCGCCGCGAAATCCGCGTAACCTTGCCGCCTGCCCGCTCGATACGGTCTGCAATCATCTCGCAATGGCTGTCGTCCACGCCGATGACGGCAACGCCGCTGCCGGCAACAAGCCGCTCCTTGATGTCGGCATAGTGCTGCATCGTGCCATGGCGATCGAGATGATCCGGCGTCAGGTTGAGCAGGATGCCCGCGGACGGATTGAGTGTCGGAGCGAGGTCGATCTGATAGGACGAGCATTCGACGACGTAGAAGCGTCCATCTTTTGGCGGATCGAGCGTCAGGACCGCCGTCCCGATGTTGCCGCCGAGTTGCGTATCCCTGCCGCTGGACTTCAGGATGTGCGCGATCAGCGCCGTCGTCGTCGACTTGCCGTTGGTGCCGGTGATCGCGATGAACGGGCAATCCGGCGCATGCGCCCGGCGCTCGCGCACGAAAAGCTCGACGTCGCCGACGATATCAACTCCGGCGGCACGAGCGAGATCGACCGTCCAGTGCGGTTTCGGATGCGTCAGGGGAACACCTGGCGAAAGCACGAAGAGCGATTGCGCGCTCCAGTCGATGGAGCGCAGATCTACTGTATGAATGCCTTCAGCGGCAGCCTTGGAGACGCTGTCCGGGTTATCGTCCCATGCAGTGACCTCGGCACCACCCAATTTGAGCGCACGCGCCGTGGCAAAGCCCGAGCCGCCGAGCCCAAAGAGCGCGACCTTCTTCCCTGCGAGTGTCGTAACGGGGATCATTGCGGCCTTACCGCAGCTTCAGGGTAGAGAGACCAAGCAGGGCGAGACCGACCGCAACGATCCAGAAGCGGATCACCACCTGGCTTTCCGTCCAGCCCTTCTTTTCGAAATGGTGATGGATCGGCGCCATCAAGAAGACGCGCCGGCCAGTCATCTTGAAGAAGCCGACCTGGATAATGACCGACAGCGTCTCCATCACGAACAGGCCGCCGATGATCGCCATGACGATCTCGTGCTTGGTGGCCACGGCAACCGTGCCGATCGTGCCGCCGAGCGCCAGCGAGCCGGTGTCGCCCATGAAGATCGCGGCGGGCGGCGCATTGAACCAGAGGAAGCCGAGGCCGGCGCCGATGACGGCGCCGAGGACAACCGAGAGTTCGCCCGTGCCCGGCACGAAATTGATCTGTAGATAATTCGCGAAGACGACGTTACCCGCCAGATAGGCGATGACGCCAAAGGACGCAGCGGCGATCATCACAGGGACGATGGCGAGGCCATCAAGACCATCGGTAAGGTTCACGGCATTGCCGGCGCCAACGATCACGAAGCCGCCGAAGACAACGAACATGATGCCGAGATTGATCATGAAATCCTTGAAGAACGGAAACGCGACCGACGACCCGAAGGTTGAACCTGCCGTACCCGACGCCAGCGCCGTGCGCATCATGAAGTAGACGGCAATGCCGGCAATCACGAACTCGATGCCGAGCCGAGCCTTGCCGGAAAAGCCCTTATGGCTCTGCTTGGTGACTTTCAGGTAGTCGTCGTAGAAGCCGATCGCGCCGAAACCGAGGGTCACGAGCAGCGTCGCGACCACGTAAACGTTGGAAAGATCGGCCCAAAGCAGCGACGAACCGACAATGCCGGCGAGGATCATCAGGCCGCCCATGGTCGGCGTACCGGCCTTCTTGAAGTGCGTCTGCGGGCCGTCGGCACGGATCGGCTGCCCCTTACCCTGGCGGATACGCAACGAGTTAATGATGGCAGGACCAAAGAGGAACACAATGAAGGCGGACGTAAACAGGGAGGCGCCCGTGCGGAAGGTGATGTACCTGAACAGATTCAAGAATTTCAGGTGTTCCGACAGTTCGACAAGCCAAATCAGCATTCAGGGCCCCTTGTTTACCCGCTCAAAAATCGCGTTGCGTGTCGGCAAATGGCGGGAATTTGTCAAGGAGCGCGGCGACGATCTTGCCGAAACCGATGCCCAGTGACGATTTTACCATCAGCACGTCGCCAGCCGCGACAGCGTTTAATACATGTTCTGCGAGTTCTTCGGTCTTCTCGTGGTGGACGACCTGGACGCTCTCGGGGAGCGATTCCTTCAGCGCAACCATTTCAGGGCCGGCAAGCCAGACGTGCTCAATACCGGCAGCGAGCAATGGCCCCGCCAGATCCGAATGGACTTTCTGCGCGTAGTCGCCCATCTCCAGCATGTCGCCAAGCACGGCGACGCGGCGTCCCGTGCCCGTCGGCACGGAACTCGCAAGCACAGCGATTGCCGCTCGCATCGAAGCAGGATTGGCGTTGTAGCTCTCGTCGACAACTGTGAAGGAGCTGCGCTCGATCGCCAACCGATGACGACGACCCCTGCCCTTTTCCGGCTGGAGCGTCGCAAGGGCGCCGATCGCCTGCTGCATATCAGCCCCGACGATCTTCACAACGCCGAGGGCGGCCAACGCATTCTCGGCGATGTGCCGGCCCGGTGCACCGATCGCAACTTCCTTCGTCTCGCCGTCAATGGTGATCCACAACGTCGAACTCTGATCGGCGCCGTTGAACTCCGCCAGGCGAAAATCGGCTTTCGCATGCTGACCGAACGAATGGATGTGCTGGATGCCCCAAGCCTGCGCCGTGCGCTCCAGGAAGTTGAACTGATCGTTGTCTCTGTTAAGCACGACCTGCCCGCCCGGAACCACACCTTCGAAAATCTCGGCCTTCGCCGTTGCGATCTCGCGAATGCTCTTGAAATTGCCTAGGTGAGCCGGTGCAATCGTCGTGATCACGGCGACATGCGGTTTGATCATCTTGACCAGCGGACGGATCTCGTCCGGATGGTTCATGCCAACTTCAAAAACGCCGAAATAGGTATCGAGCGGCATCCGGGCGAGCGTCAAAGGTACGCCCCAGTGATTGTTGAAAGAGGCCACGGAAGCATGCACCTTGCCCGATGGAGCCAAGACTCGCCGCAGCATCTCCTTGGTGGTCGTCTTGCCAACCGAACCGGTGACAGCAACGATTTGGGCGCGCGAACGGGCGCGCGCGGCAATAGCGAGCTTGCCAAGTGCCGCCAACACGTCCTCGACAACGATCACCGGAACGGTGAGCCGCCCCATGGCTGGAAGGCGTGCTTCGCTGACGACGAGAAGAGCAGCCCCGTTTGCCATCGCCATCGACGCAAAGTCGTGGCCGTCAACGCGGTCGCCCTTGATGGCGAAGAATGCTTCGCCGGGCGCAATGGAACGGCTGTCGATGGAAATCCCGGTAATGCCCTCAGGCAAAGTTCCGAACGGCCGCCCTGCCATGGCGGCAATCATGTCTTCCGTCGTCCAAAGCCAGTTCACGGTTTCAGCTCCTCCAAAGCCTTACGCAATTCGGCGTGATCCGAAAACGGCAGGGTGACGCTCCCGATCGTCTGCCCTTCCTCGTGTCCCTTGCCGGCAACGATCAACGTGTCGCCCGACGTCAGCATTTCAACCGCGGTTCGGATCGCCTCGGCGCGGTCGCCGATCTCGGTCGCGCAACCTGCAGCCGCCATGATCTCGGCACGAATAGCCGCCGGCTCTTCTGAGCGCGGATTGTCGTCGGTGACGATCACCACATCGGCCAGACGGCAGGCGATCTCGCCCATAATCGGGCGCTTGCCGCGATCGCGATCGCCGCCGCAGCCGAATACGACGATCACACGGCCAGTCGTAAACGGCCGAACGGATTCCAGAACGTTGGCGAGCGCGTCCGGCTTATGTGCGTAGTCTACATAAGCAAGTGCGCCATCCTTGGTGTGCCCCACCAGCTCAAGCCGACCCGACGCGCCCTGCAGCTTCTCGAGCGCGGCCATGGCGACCTTCGCCGGCACACCCGTCGACATGGCAAGGCCTGCCGCCACGAGCGCGTTGGCCACCTGGAAGTCGCCGGCAAGCGGAATGTTGACCTCAAAGATCTCGCCGTCGGCATGAATTTCAGCCACCTGCTTGTGGCGAAAATGTTCGACGCGCTTCAGAGTCAGGTAATCGCCCTTGCGTCCGACGGTGCGAACACCGTGACCCGCATCGCGAGCCGCCTTGATCGCCTGCTCCGACCAAGCATCGTCGGCAAAGATCACGGCCGGTGCGCCCTTCGGCAGCAGCGTATCGAACAGCCGCATCTTCGCGGCCATGTAGCTTTCGACCGTCGGATGGTAGTCCATGTGATCGCGGCCGAGGTTGGTAAAGGCAGCGGCCGCGAGCTTGACGCCGTCCAGGCGGCCCTGATCGAGCCCGTGGCTGGACGCCTCCATCGAGGCATGCGTGACGCCCTCGTCCGCAAGTTCTGTCAGCAGCTTGTGAAGTGAAACCGGATCAGGCGTCGTTAGCGAGCCGTATTCGTTGCGTGTCGGCGAGACGACGCCGGTGGTGCCGATCATCGCGGCCGCATGCCCAGCATAGGCCCATATCTGCCGGGTGAAGGAGGCAACCGACGTCTTGCCGGCCGTGCCGGTCACGGCCACCATCGTTTCCGGCTGCTTGCCATAGAAGTGAGACGCCGCGATCGACAGGAAGCGGCGCGGATCGTTCACGACAAGAACGGGGATGGAGGCATCGATACCATGGGAGGCAAGCGCTACGACCGCACCACGCGTCGCCGCATCCGCGATAAAGCCCGCGCCGTCCGCCTTCGTCCCGGCGACAGCCACAAACACCATTCCGGGTTCGATCTTGCGGCTATCGGACGAGATGCCAGAAACCGCCAGCGCCCCGATAGCCCCAGCCAATTGATCTTCTAGTTCCGGAAATGCATCTCCGGCGATGTCTCGCAAGTTCATCGAATGTACTTTTCTCTCTCGAGCCGCCGCGCCCCCGTGGCGAATCGGCTTCGACATTCATTCAGTCTCAATAAGACACCAACATGGCCGATCCGTCGTCACCGAACTTGGGTTCCACACCGAGAATTGGCGCTGCGCGGGCAATGATGTTCTTCACCATCGGCGCTGCGGTATACGCGGCGATGTTCTGGCCTTTCTCACCATTGTGCGGCTCATCACAGAAGGTCAGCACGACATACTTCGGGTCATCGATCGGAAACGCCGCCAGGAACGCGTTGAAGTTGAGGTTCGTCGCATAGCGGCCGTTGACCACCTTGTCGGCCGTCCCGGTCTTTCCACCGACGTTGAAGCCGGGAACGTCCGCATTGCGGCCAGACCCCTTGATGCCGTTCAGCTTGAAGAGATAGCGCACATCGTCGCTGGTGCTCTTCTTGACGACCGCTTCAGCAACTTCGTCTGCCTGTTCGCGGTTGCGCGGAAGGAAGGTCGGCTCGATGAGCTTGCCGCCATTGACGAGTGCAGCGCCGGCAACCGCCGTCTGCAGCGGCGTGGTCGAGACCCCGTGGCCGAAGGAAATCGTAATCGAGTTGATTTTCTTCCAAACCTTCGGTTGGCTCGGCATTTTCACTTCTGGCAACTCGGTCTGCATCTTGGTCAAGAGGCCGAGCTTCGTCAGGTAATCTTTCTGAGCATCCATGCCGACGATGTCGATGATGCGGGCGGTACCGACGTTCGACGAATACTGGAAGACTTCAGGCAGCGTCAGCCAACGGCGTTGGCCGTGGAAGTCGTGAATGGTGAAGCCGCCGATGCGGATCGGCTGCGTGGCATCGAAGCTGTCGTTGAGACTGACCTTGCCGGTGTCGAGTGCCATGGCGAGGGAGAAGGTCTTGAAGGTCGACCCCATCTCGAACGTGCCGTTCGACATGCGGTTGAGCCAACCCTCCTTGGCGCCTTCCAGCGGATTGTTGGGATCGAAATCCGGCGCCGATGCCATCCCAAGCACCTCCCCGGTATGAATATCGAGGATCACGGCGCCCGCACCCTTTGCCTCGTAGTTCTTAACTGCGTTGACGACGACATCGCGCACGATGTTCTGGACACGAACGTCGATGGACAGACGCACAGGTTCAAGTGGCTGATCGCTTGTCATACCGACTGAAGCAAGGTCGGCAAGACCCTGATCGTCAATGTATTTCTCCATGCCGGCAACGCCGCGGTTATCGATGTTGACGTAACCGAGGATGTGCGCTGCGGTTGGGCCACCCGGATAGAAGCGACGCTTCTCTGGCCGGAAGCCGATGCCGGGAATGCCGAGCGCGAGGATCTGGCTCTGCTGCTTCGGCGTCAGCTGGCGACGGAGCCAGGCAAAGTGGGATGTGCGGTTCGCGAGCTTCTTATAGGTTCCCTTCATGTCAAGGTCGGGCAGAACTGTGGCAAGTTTCTCGACCGCCTCGTCGGCATCGACGACCTTATTCGGTTCGGCAAAGAGCGAGACAGTGCGGATATCGGTCGCCAGCACTTCGCCGTTTCTATCCAGAATATCAGGGCGCGACGCCATCAGACGATCCGGCGGCAAAATGCTGGACACGACCTCCGGGTCGCGGACCGCGTATTCAACGAGACGCCCGCAGATCACGCAATAGACCCCGAGGAAACCGACGATCAGCAGACCGACACGGCTCTTGGCCTGCCCCGCCCTCTTCTTTCGCGATCCCTCGATCGGCATGTTGCCACCGAAGCGGTTGTGTGTGCCTGCCGAAAAATGCGCCTGGCTCTTCAAGACCATGATGCGTGAAAGAAAGGACATCTCTACTCCACCGATCCGGTTGCCATCAGGTCTTCTTCTTCGGGTTGCGGCACCGCTGCCTTAGGCTTTGCCTTGCCAGAACCAGCCTTCGCTTCGGTAACGTCGGGAACAGGAACCTGCGACTTCAACATCGGCAGCTCCTTGGCATGAACCAGCGACGTTGAAGCCGTTGGCTGCAACTGAAGCTCGCCATTGTAGTTGTTGACGAGACGCTCGAGTCTGTTCGGCTGGGAGAGCAAAGCCCAATCGGCCTTTAATAGATCGATCGTGTCCTTCTCGAGCTTGATCTCCGCTTCGAGGCGGTGAACCTCCTCAAGCTTGAGTTCGGCATGGTGCTTGATCGTGTAGGTGACAGCCGCCGCTGCTGTCATGACACCGACCAGGATGAGGTCCAAGGTTCTCAGCATATCAGGCTCCGAGCTTTCCGAGACTCGCCAGATTCGGCAATCCGAAGATGGAAACATCTGCCGCTTCGGCAGGTGCTGCAGTGCGCAGCCCCGCACGTAGCTTGGCCGAGCGCGCCCGCGGGTTTGCTTGCGCCTCCGCTTCGGTCGCAGCAACCATTGGCTTACCGATCCGCTCGAAGGTCGCCGCACGCTCGTGCGCAACGGGCAGGTGACGAGAGCCCGAAGCCTTGCCGGCGCGATCGGAGAAAAACGTCTTGACGATCCGGTCTTCAAGCGAATGAAAGGTGACGACAACGAGGCGTCCACCGGGCTTCAGGACACGCTCCGCGGCAAACAGCGCCTGCGCCAGTTCGCCGAGCTCATCGTTGACGAAAATGCGCAGCGCCTGAAAGACGCGCGTCGCCGGATGAATCTTGTCCTTCATCTTCCGCGGCGTGACGAGCTCGATCAGCCCGGCCAGATCACGCGTGGTCTCGAAGGGCTTATCGGCCCGCCGCTTTTCAATCGCATGCGCGATGCGCGGCGACTGGCTTTCCTCTCCGAGAAAATGAAAGATGCGGATCAGATCGGCCACCTTGGCGCGATTAACCACGTCAGCCGCGGAAACGCCTGCAGCCGACATGCGCATATCCAGAGGACCACTCTTTTGAAACGAGAAGCCACGCTCGGCCTCATCGATCTGCATTGACGAAACGCCGATGTCGAGCACGACCCCGTCGAGCCCGTCGTGGGGAGCACACTCGGCCAATTGAGAAAATTGAGAATGAACGAGCGTCAAACGACCCTGGCTGCTTGCCACAAGGGCCTGGCCGGCTTCGATCGCGGTCGGGTCCCGATCCAGGGCGATCACGTTTGCACCAGCGCCCAGAATGGCAGACGTGTAGCCGCCCGCACCGAATGTGCCATCCAAAATGAGCTTGCCGGGCAAAGGATCGAGCGCCGCAAGCACTTCGTTGAGAAGAACCGGAAGGTGGCGAACCGGTCCGCCACCGGCATCAGTTGAATCTCCGCCAGGATTCGCCGCCATTCCGTTCCCTCGTATTGTCAGGAACGCCCGCCCGCCAGCCGACGCCCTCCTCGTGCCTGCATCTGGGCAGCCTGAAATGCCTGCGGCTGCCACAGCTGAAAATGATCCGCCCGACCGACGAAGGTCACTTCGTCCGAGATGCCGGTGAAGTCGCGGATGAAATCCGTGACCATCAGCCGACCTTCCGCATCGAGCTTCATGAAGATACCGCCCCCGTGGATGAGAAGCGACATCTCGTTCGCGTCCGGCGAAAACGGATCTTCCGCAGAAATCTGACGCTCGAACCTCTCCAGGAGGTCCGGACCGCCGACACTGATCGCCGGAAACACAAAGTCCTGGAAGCAATAGAGCTCCTGAACATTGCGCTGCGCCAGCACGGATCGAAACGCCGCCGGCACGGAAACCCTGCCTTTGGAATCGATTCTGTTGGTCGCATTTGAAAGGAAGCGGCTCATGACACGAAACATCCGTTCCCGAAAGAGCCCGGACTGAACTCACAAGCCCGGAACCTCGAAATTCAGGCATAGCTTCGCGAGCCAAACGGGCGTGATCCCATCCGGCGCCTCCATCGAGGAAGACACCTTGGCTTTGCGATTGAGGGGCACCTACTTGCCCTTGCGCAGTGCATAACTGGGATAACATGGGACCATATGGGCGTCAATGGGAAACGCCCGTCTCACGATGAGCGCAGTATCGAAAATTTATAAGCTGTTAAGTTTAACAAAGGGTTAGGATTGCCCTTACCGATGCCAAGCGGGCGTGTTGCGAGCACGCCCTCGAAGGCGGCACATGTTTCAAATCGGCACAGCCAAATATGCGATTTCAAACAGAGGCTTAAGACTCCCTCTTCAAGAGTGGGAGGCGCCAGTCCGAGCGCCCCCATGAAGAGGTAGGCGACCGCTATTTCCTTCGAAGTAGGGATCAAGCCGTTCGGATATTGCCATGTGCAAAATAATAAAGAGCCGGAGAATTGAATTAGTTCTGCGCCGCCGCATATTATCGAGGGCTAAATAAGTAACAGTGGAGTAACGCCATGACAAACTTCACACTAAAGGGGCTTCTGTACGGGCGCTTTGAGCCGGAAAAGCGTATTCCGCTCTCGCAGTCGGGCATGACAACCGACATCCAGTGCGATTCCTGCGGGAAGATATTCAAGCGCTGGTCCATTCTTGCGCGCAGCAGCACCACCTGCGAAGAATGTCTGGCGAAGGCGCCGACCGCCCACTGACGGCAATGCCGGAACCCTCATTTCGCAAAGGGAATTCGCCAGTTGGCCTGTAAGCCGGGTTCTGTATGGCCCCGGCCGAAGCCGGAACGTGGCAGCCATTCCTCTGGGACAACGTTCGCACGCTGCCTCACGCAACCCACCCGGATGACTGACCTGGAAACCGGCCGAAAGGCTTTCGCCTCCCACGTCATCCCTATTCGGTCTTGCTCCCGGTGGGGTTTACCTTGCCATCGCCGTTACCGGAAATGCGGTGGGCTCTTACCCCACCCTTTCACCCTTACCTGCCGTGCAGGCGGTTTGCTTTCTGTGGCACTTTCCCTGAGGTCGCCCTCGCCGGACGTTATCCGGCACCGTGTTTCCGTGGAGCCCGGACTTTCCTCACCCTACCGCCTTTCGGCATTTGGTAAAGCGCGGCTGCCCGGCCAACTGGCACGGTTCCCTTAGCGGAGACTTGGCGTGAATTCCACTGAAATGTCCGCAACGAGGAAGCAATACCACCACAATTGCCTGACGCGCCGCCGAAATGCGCTTGCCTACCGGAAGACGGGCGTCAACTCCTGGCCGAAGTCCTCGGCACAGAGCCAGCCCTGCGTCATGACGACCGCACCCAGCCGGCCAAGTTCGTCCGATGACTTAGCCGCGACGAAATTGCCGCCGGAGAGAACGGCGATGCGCGGCGAATCCGTGTATCCCACATAAGGATAGGCTGTTGCCGTGAAGGTCGCCACGCAAGGCGCCGAGGTTGTCGGACACCCGGCCAGCGCCGGCATCAGTTGAAGGGCCGTGGATACCAGAAGGTCGCGCTCCACCAGATCGCCGTCCGAGCGAAACCAGGCTCCGACGTCCTCCAGCGTGTCGAATGAGCGTGTTTCCAGATCGCCGCCGAGCTTGAGATAGGTCTTGCCGTCGGGATAGCGCACCGGTGGGAGGATATAGACATGGTCCTCGTCGCGGTCACCAAAGACGATCGTCGAAGGCATTTCGGACAAGACCGTCATTTCCCGCTCACCAAGCTCGAAGAAGGCGACAGTGCGCGCCGCAAGGCGAACATCGGTGGCAGCCGGCAGAAGATCGTTGAAATTGCTAAACCCGCCGGCGGCGACCAGCACACGTTCGGCGGTGTAGTGCATGCCATCCGTATGGACCTCTACGAACGTGCCCTCATCGCGAACCGAGGCAACGGTTGCATCGATGACCGTCACACCCGCCTGCCCAGAAAGCTTGGTCTGAGCCCGAACCAAAGCGCGCGGATTGATATGGCCGGCACGCCGCGCTTCGAAATAGCCGTTGAACGAAGGATTGAGGTCAAACTGAGGAAAGCGCGCTTGCAGCGCCGCAGACGTCAACATTTCAACGTCGAGATCAAGCGCTTCGCTTACCTGCAGCGCCCGCCCAAGGAATCCCTGGCCCGGTCGGGCGGGCGGTCCGGCAAACAGACAACCCACTTCCGAGAAAAAGGAAATGCCGCTTTTCGCTTCGATTTCCCTATAGCGATCGAGCGAGCGCGCCGCCAACGTCGCCCAAACCATATTGTCGTCGAAGCACCGCGTGATGCGGGCCTCGTCGTAATGACTGGCAAAAACGCCATGATGGCTCTTGCGCTCGGCCGGCTCACCGGGGCCGATGAGCGCAACGCCCTCGATCATCCCGGAAAGGTGACGGGCTGCAGCCGCGCCCATCATTCCGCTTCCGACGATGATCACCTTGAAATCAACTGCCACATGTCACCTCATTTCAGAGGTCAGATAACACAGGCGTCATGTTGAACCATATCGTTAAGTGCCTGACCGAAGTGATTCTCGACCAAGCAGTTCAGATGATCAATCGAGCATCGCCAGGACTTTGCCGCAATAAGCCTTCGAGACTGGGTTCATGCGGGTTGCGCCGTGGCCGGCATTGTACTTCAGGATCGTGTCGCAGGTTTCGCCACCGCCGAGCTCATGCGCTGCAGCCAGGTATTTCATGCCAAATTTGATGTTCGTCTCCGGATCGAACAATCCTTTACTCGTCCCCGAATAACCCATCATCCTTGCAGTCGCCGGCTTGATTTGCATGAGACCTATTTCACCCGCGCTACCGCGTGCATTCGGATTGAAATTGCTCTCTACGCGCACGACCGCATGAGCAAGCTCGACGGGCACATCGTACTGGTTTGCATATTTGACAATGAGAGCGGAATACTTGTTGGCGGTGAAGTCCGGCATCGCATAGCCGCTGGTCCGGTCAACAGTCTTCAAAGGAACTGTCTGAGATCTTGCACCCCATTCGCCCGCAAAGGCGCAATTGATACCCATCAACAGTGCGCTCGCGCACACTGCAGCAGAAATAATCTTCTTCATACAGTCTAATTACTCCGACCCAAAGAATTTCCGGATCGAAATTCTAATAACAATCCGGCCATATGCAGCAGATATACATTAGATGTTCTGCAGCAATTCTTTTTGTTTCAATTGACAACCGCCTGAAACCCCTAAACAAACCAGGCGGCACCGTTCGACGATGGCGTTAGACCATCGCAATGAGGAGATAATAGGGAAATCATGTGGCGGCGCAGCAGACACCCGAATTCTTCGGAGTCGGAGCCGCTTAAAAGTACGACTTATGAGGAGTAGCGCGGAAGCGACGCCAGCAGACGGTGTAGCGTGTCTATCGTCGAAAAATCCGCAATTCCGTCGATCCGCGCAGGCCGAAAGTGGCGTTGGAAGGCCTCCACATCGCCCGCCGTCTTATCGGAGAATTCGCCTGTGATTTCCGTCGCATAACCGTAAAGCGAGAGCATCGACTGCAAGGCCTCGACCGGCTGGCCGTGGTCTCCGCGTTGGAAAAATCTTCCACCTGCGATCGGAGCAGGCTCGACCCAGTGCCCGACACCAGCTCTGTGAAGGCCTGCCCAGGGAAATTTTTCCCCCGGATCAACCTTCCTAATCGGTGCAACATCGGAGTGTCCAAGCACCCGTTCGGGGGCAATGGACCAACGTTGGCCGCAATCGCGACACAATTCAATGACTGCCTGAATTTGTTCTTTCGGATACTCGGGAAGACCGCCGGGGTGCCCCGCATTGGCGATCTCGATCCCGATCGACACAGAGTTGATATCGGTCTCGCCCTGCCAGTAACTTTTGCCGGCGTGCCAGGCGCGGCGCTCCTCAGGCACGAGCTGAAGAACCTCGCCGTCTTCACCTACGAAGTAGTGACTCGAGACCTGGCTCTCGTCACGACAGAGCCACTCCAACGCTCCATCCGGCGTTGGCATGCCCGTATAGTGCAGAAGTATCATATCAGGCTTGCGCCCGCCCGCACGCTCCCCGTGATTGGGCGAGGGACGAACAAGGGCTTTCCGGTAGTCGGCCTCGAACGAGGTCATGCTGCGCGGCGTTCCTTTTCGATCGCCTCGTAGGCTGCATTCAGAGCAGCCATCCGCTCATTGGCAATGGCATGGAACTCGGCTGGTACGCCACGGGAAATCAGCCGATCCGGATGATGTTCACTGACAAGGCCATGATAGCGACGGCGAATCGTCGTGAAGTCATCGGAGGGCGACACGCCGAGCACCTTGTATGGGTCGCGACCCATGGAGACATGGCGCGCTGCGATCCGTTCGAAATGCTCTTCATTCATATGGAAGATCTCGCCGACATGCCGCAGGAAGGCCAACTCCTTCTCGTGGACGAGCCCGTCCGCCTTGGCGATGTGGAAGAGACCGTCCAGCACCTCTTCCAGCACCGGGCAATTGGCTGCACAAGTCACGCACAAAGATGAAAGGCGCTCTGCATAGGCCTCATAGCCGGCAACGTCCTGACGCGCCATATTATAGAGGCGTGCAACATTCTTCGCCTGCTCGGGCGGGAATTCGAAGATCTCACGGAAGGCATCGACCTCCCTCTCACTGACGATTCCATCCGCCTTGGCCATCTTCGCCGACAAAGCGATGATCGCGACCGAGAAGGCGACCTTGCGGCGCGTCTCGGGATCACCCTCGAAAACTGTCCGGATAGCCTCGACCACCGCCGAAAGGACGTTGCCCGCGGTGTTGCCAATGGCATTCAGCAGTTTTTCCCAGAAGGACATAAAAGTCTCTCGCAGTGCAAATAGATGAAACACCTTGACCAAATAATGCCTGCCTTTGCAAGGCGGCGATTGGTCGTAGGATGGAATAGACCTTTCACAATTCGTTCATGGTCGCAGCGCGAAGTGGGTCCCAACTGCTGCCAGTGAGTGACGATCGCGCTTTCCACAGCCTTCTGAAGCGCCATCTCGAGCTTGAAACGATTATATCACCGCTTCCGCCTGTCTTCGCCGTTTGGGGCCTGATTTTCATAATAACTACACTTTACATGCCCCTTTCCCTGTCGCATCCATGCGTTAGGTAAGCAGCACGCAACTGCGCTGATATTGAGACGTTGGAGGGATCATGGCCAAACAGAAAGTCGCAATGCTCACGGCTGGAGGCCTGGCACCGTGTCTGTCGTCGGCGGTCGGCGGACTTATCGAACGCTACAGCGACGTGGCGCCGGACATCGAGCTTGTCGCTTATCGCTCCGGATACCAAGGAGTGCTCCTCGGCGATAGCATAAAGATCACCGCTGACATGCGGGAGAAGGCACCGCTTCTGCATCGTTACGGCGGCTCACCGATCGGCAACAGCCGCGTCAAGCTGACCAACGCAGCCGATTGCGTGAAGCGTGGCCTGGTCAAGGAAGGTGAAAATCCACTGCGCGTGGCGGCCGAGCGCCTCGCCAATGATGGGGTCACGATCCTTCATACGATCGGCGGCGACGACACGAACACCACGGCTGCCGATCTGGCGGCATATCTGGCCGCCAATGGCTACAATCTGACGGTCGTTGGCCTGCCCAAGACGGTCGACAATGACGTCGTCCCCATCCGCCAGTCGCTCGGCGCGTGGACGGCCGCGGAAATTGGCGCGCAGTTCTTCGACAACGTCAGCAACGAACAGACGGCGGCACCGCGCACCCTGATCATCCATGAAGTCATGGGACGCCACTGCGGCTGGCTGACGGCAGCAACTGCCCGGGCCTATCTGCAGCGGACGAAGAATTACGAATATGTCGATGGCTTGATGACGAACGCCAAGATGAAGAGCATCGATGCGGTTTATCTCCCTGAAATGGCGTTCGGCCTCGATGCGGAAGCCGCACGACTGAAAGAAATCATCGACCGCACGGGCCACGCGACGGTATTCGTTTCGGAGGGCGCTTGCCTTGACGCCATCGTCGCGGAACGCGAGGCCGCCGGCGAGACCATCAAGCGCGACGCTTTCGGCCACGTGAAGATTGATACGATCAATGTCGGCGGCTGGTTCCAGAAGCAGTTCGCAGGCCTCATCAATGCCGAGCGCTCGCTCGTGCAGAAATCGGGCTACTTTGCCCGTTCGGCACCTGCCAACAGCGATGACCTCCGTCTCATTCAGAGTATGACCGACCTTGCCGTCGAAAGCGCCCTCAACAAGGTATCGGGTGTTACCGGTCACGACGAAGCGCAGAACGGCAAGTTGCGGACAATCGAGTTCCCGCGCATCAAGGGCGGCAAGGCTTTTGACATCTCCACCAAGTGGTTCGGCGAAGTCATGGACACAATAGGGCAGAAATACCGGACGGCATGATTGACTGAGGCTTGATATGGTGTCTTTGCTTTTACCCTAGGGAATAGGAGGAGATTCCATGTCGCTCGAAGCCTGGCTCGCTTTTGCCGCTGCGTCTGCAATCATGCTGGCCATCCCGGGCCCGACGATTCTCCTCGTCGTTTCCTATGCCCTCGGTCATGGCCGTAAGACGGCGCTTGCAACGGTAACCGGCGTTGCACTCGGCGACTTCACCGCGATGACCGCATCGCTATTCGGATTGGGGGCCCTACTCGCGGCCTCCGCAACCCTGTTCACGGTACTGAAGTGGATCGGCGGCGCCTATCTGATCTGGCTCGGAGTAAAACTCTGGCGTGCACCCGTGATTTCCGAGCCCATGGCAGACAATGACAACCTGCCCGAAAAGAAATCGCTCAAGGTTTTCCTCCACGCCTATGTCGTAACGGCTCTCAACCCGAAGAGCATCGTATTCTTCGTCGCATTCGTTCCGCAGTTCCTCAATCCGGCTCTGCCGTTCTTTGGCCAGATGCTCGTCATGGAAGCTACCTTCCTGGTGCTCGCGACCATCAATGCCTCTATCTATGCGCTGGCCGCAAACGCGGCGCGCGGCCTTATCCGCAAGGCAAGCGTTCAGCGCGCAGTCAACCGTACCGGCGGCACCTTGCTCATTGCTGCAGGCGCCGTAACCGCTGGCTATCGGCGCATCGCCGCGTAAATATTTTCGGCGGGTTGCGGCTAAACAACGAATACGTTAATTGCGGAATCCGGGCTTAAGGTTTTTGGTAACTTCTAAATGCTGCCGGGGCGGCGCATTCACGAAAGTGAGAGTATGGTAGCGATCGGTTTTTCCGGCCTGAAACGCAGTCTCATCGTCTCGACGATGCTCTGCGGCGTTGTTGCCGGATGCACGAGCGTCGAATACACGTCGCAGGCAGAATTGACCGCAGCCCAGACCGTTGTTCCGACGCCGAAGCCGGGCGAAGACGCTACGCTTGCAGCCGTGCCGGCCGGCGAAGGCGCGCCCCAGACGGCGATGATCACCACCGCCGATCCGACAGCAACTGCCCTGGCAGCACCGGCCATGCCGGCAACCGATCCCTCGCAGTTGAGCAGCCAGATCCAGCAGGCCACTGCAACGGGTTATGCGCAGATCCCGCTCACGCCCGAGATGACGGCTATCCAGTCCGTTATACCGACACCGCGACCGGGCACCACTTCTCCGTCGACGCAGCTCGCCTTTGCTGCGACGCCGCAGGCTGGCACTGGTGCGATTGCCGCGCTTTCCGCAATAGATACCATGCCGCATCCGATGATGGACTACGGCTTCGACACCTCAGGTCCGTCCGACCCGCCGACCGCTCCACCCATGTTCAGCGACAGCGACGACGATGGTGCACCGACGGTCGAGAAAAGCGCGATCACCAAAATTATCGACAAGTACTCGAAGCTTTACGAGGTGCCCGCATCCCTGCTTCACCGCGTCGTGCATCGGGAAAGCCGTTACAATTCGAAGGCCTATAACAAGCGTGGCTACTTCGGCCTCATGCAGATCAAGTACAATACGGCTAAGTCGATGGGCTACGACGGCGAGCCCGCCGGCCTGTTTGACGCCGATACCAACATCAAATACGCCGCCAAATACCTTCGCGGCGCCTGGCTAGTCTCCGACAACAGCGAAGACGATGCGATCCGCCTTTATGCCCGTGGCTACTACTACGATGCCAAGCGCAAGGGCATGAACGACGTCGCCCACGGCAACTACTGACCACTGCCGTGCAGCACCGCTAGAATCTCCTTTACCAGGACCTGCGGCTTATAACGGAGCCAGCTCGGCGTCAGCCCGAGCCTGACGACGACAAGCTTCGCGGATGGCACGATCGCAATGCTCTGTCCGTCGTGCCCCTCCATCCAGAAGGTGTCATCGGGAAGACCGGCAATGGTGCTGCTGTCACCCCCCGGCGCGGCAAGCCAGGCCTGCGCCTGCGTATATTTGCCACCCGAGGCCACAGTCGGCGTCCGCATTGCCGCCATGAACTGTTCCGGCAACAGCCTCTGTCCATTCCAGACGCCGTCTTGAAGAAGAAACTGCCCGAAACGGGCCCAGTCCCGCGCAGTGGCGTAGAGATAGGAGCTGCCGGCAAAGGTGCCGCGCGCGTCAACCTCCAGTACGGCACTCGACATGCCGATCGGGTCAAACAGCGCCATCTTGGGATAGGCAAGCGCCGCCTGCATGTTGCCGATCCGATCCATCCATATCTTCGAGATCAAAACCGATGTGCCGCTCGAATAGTTAAAGCGCTGGCCCGGGCTCGCCTCCAAGGGGAGGCTCGCCGGGAGCGCCGTCATATCTGCATCGAGATAGAGCATGCGTGTGACATCGGCGACCGTGCCATAATTCTCGTTGAAGGCCAGGCCGCTCTCCATGCCCAGCAGATCGCTGAGCTTGATTGCTGAATGGTCGCCGCCCTGCCACTGCGGCAGGAGGGCGACGTCATCAAACCCGATCTTGTTGTCCTGCATCAGCCGTCCGACAATCGCCGCATTGACGGTCTTCGTCATCGACCACCCCGTCAGCGGCGTCGTCGGACCGAAGCCGTCACCGTAGCGCTCGGCAATGATACGGCCGTTGCGAACCACGACAACCGCGCGCGCTGCAGGACCGGTCAAGTCGCTGTGCGAGAGCAGTGCGTCGATACGGCTGTCATTGACCGTCGCGACGGCATTACCCTGCGGCCATATCGCATCATTTTGCGGCTCTCGAGCGACCGGACGATCGGGCACTGCGCTCGCGGCCGCTTCAAAATCCCCGTCCGGCACGCTGCTGCAGCCGAGCGCGCCGCGATAAATTGCATAGCCCGGTGCGAAGACCCCGAGGATGCGCGCTGTAACCCGCTTCTCCTGCCTGTCGACAACCACACGCACAAGCCGCAGCAACGGATTTCCGGGCGCCTGAACGTCCTCATAGAGCACCTCTTCAGGATCCCGCCCTGCAAGGAAGACGTTCGAGCAAACGATCTTGGCCGCATAGCCGTCGCCCACCCGCAGCAATTCAGGTGGGCTGACATAGAGCCAAGCCGCGCCCATTGCGACGATCGCGATCAGTAGAAGGGCAAGTGACTTCACGACACGCAGCACAAATCGCATGTACGGTCCTCCATGCCTGCAAGAGAAGCAGGAAAGCCCGCGGCGCGAAAGACCCCAACGCCCGGATGGTTTCTATTAGCTACCGCGGAAAGGCCTGCCCACAGCCTGCGTCATCAAACTGTAGTGACGGCGCGCTAAACGCCCTGAACGCTAAAAGGGTGAAAGACTCATATGACGGAATTTGCACCGGATGCCGGCTTCCGCAAGAACCGGAAACTCAAGGCAGCTCTTCTCCGCCACAATGCCTTCTCCAAGGCGGGCTTTTCGGAACGGCTCTTTGGCCTGCTGTTTTCCGGTTTGGTCTATCCGCAAATCTGGGAAGATCCCGACCTCGACATGCTGGCGATGGAGCTTCAGCCGCATCATCGCATCGTGACGATCGGCTCCGGCGGCTGCAACATACTCGCCTATCTCTCCAAAAGCCCGGCGTCGATTGATGTGGTGGACCTTAACCCGCATCACATCGCCCTCAATCGCCTGAAACTCGCGGCGTTCCGTCACCTTCCCGGACACGCCGACCTCGTTCGCTTCCTCGCCACACCGCGCGAAACATCGAACAGCCGCGCCTTCGACCAGTTCCTCGCAGCAAATCTCGACGAGACAACCCGGAACTACTGGAATGGCCGCAAGTTCGGCCGTCGGCGCGTGACGGTTTTCGACCGCAACATCTACGAAACGGGTCTCCTCGGTCGGTTCATCGGTGCAGCCCACCTGCTTGCCCGCCTGCACGGCGTCGACCTGACGGAGATGACCAAGACGCGCTCGCTGCGCGAGCAGCGCCAGTTCTTCGACGAGAAGATCGCGCCGCTCTTTGACAAGCCGGTTGTGCGCTGGATCACCGGCCGCAAGAGCTCGCTGTTTGGCCTCGGCATCCCGCCGCAGCAATACGACGAACTGGCAAGCCTCGCGGCCGACCAGTCCATTGCTCCGGTCCTACGCCACCGTCTTGAGAAGCTCGCCTGTCACTTCCCCATGCAGGAAAACTATTTTGCCTGGCAGGCGTTCGCTCGCCGCTACGCGCCAAGGGGCGAAGGCCCGCTTCCGACCTACCTCGAGCCCGCGAACTACGAGGCGATCCGTGCCAATGTGGATCGCGTCAACGTTCATCACGCAAGCTTCACCGAGCTGCTCGCCGGCGAGCCGGCAGCCTCGCGCGATCGCTATATCCTCCTGGATGCACAGGATTGGATGACGGACCAGCAACTGAATGATCTATGGGCCGAGATCAGTCGCACAGCCCGTGAAGGCGCTCGGGTGATTTTCCGCACCGCGGCCGAAAAGAGCATCATCGAAGGACGCCTGTCGCCTGCGATCCGTGATCAGTGGACCTACATGGAGGAACGCTCGATTGAACTGACGGCGCTCGATCGCTCGGCGATCTATGGCGGCTTCCATATCTACAGGAAGACCGCGTGAGCGGGGTCGACACGAACCCGGTCGCAAAGGACGACGACCACGCCGCCCTGATGGACGGCATGTACCGTTATCAGCGCCACATCTATGACCTGACGCGCAAGTATTACCTGCTCGGTCGCGATCAGACGATCCGCAATCTGAATGTGCCGGCAGGCGGCACCCTTTTGGAGGTCGGTTGCGGAACCGGCCGCAACCTCGCACTTGCCCATAGATATTATCCGCAGGCTAAGCTCTACGGGCTCGATATTTCGGCGGAGATGCTGATCTCCGCGCGCAGGACATTCGATACCAAAGCCACGCTCCCTGATTTCCGCGTCGCGGACGCGACGGCCTTCACGCCGCGCGAGTTCGGCGTCGGCGGCTTCGACCGCATCCTCATTTCCTATGTGCTTTCTATGATTCCCGACTGGGAATGCGCGATCGACTCGGCCGTGGCCGCCCTAGCCCCCGGCGGCGAGTTGCACATCGTCGATTTTGGTCAGCAGGAACGCCTGCCGGGCTGGTTTGCGCGTCTTCTCAAGGCATGGCTGCGAAAATTTCACGTGTCGCCGCGTCCCAATCTGCGGCAGGTTCTTAAGTCTCAAGCCTCTGAAAACCAAGGACGACTGACGTTCGAGACCATCGGCGGCGGCTATGCCTGGCGGGCTGTCATTGTGACCAAACCTTGACATTTCGCTTGAAACTAACCGAATTTTTACGTTGATATGGGAAATAGAGGGGACATTCCTCTGCTGGACGCGTTTATCACGAAGGTCGAGCTGTGGGGCAAAAATTCCATTCGTTTCGCGACGGAACATCTATGCGCCGGCTTCTGTTTTGCGTTTTGCCGTTGGCTGTCATGCTCGCCGGGTGCACGTCATCGGGCTATGACTATCTCGAAACAGCGTCCGTAAAGCCGAAGACGCGCTTCAAGGACACCGATCCTCAGGACTTCGGAACAAAGCATCCGGAGAAGCAGCCAGTTCACGGCATCGACGTCTCGAAGTGGCAAGGCGATATCGACTGGCAGACGGTCAGGAACTCCGGCGTCGCTTTCGCATTCATCAAGGCGACCGAGGGCAAGGACCGCGTCGATTCGCGCTTCAATGAGTACTGGCAGCGCGCCCGCGCCGTGGGCATTCCGCACGCTCCTTATCATTTCTACTATTTCTGCTCGACGCCTGATGAACAGGCCGATTGGTTCATCAGCAACGTGCCGAAAGACTCGATGCGGCTGCCGCCAGTCCTCGATGTCGAATGGAACTCAGAGTCCAAGACATGCCGTTATCGCCCAGATCCAGCCACGGTGCGCGCACAGCTGCAGCGCTTTATGGACCGCCTCGAGGCCTACTACGGCAAGCGTCCGATTATCTACACGTCGGTCGATTTCCACCGTGACAATCTCGTCGGCTACTTCCAGAATTACCACTTCTGGGTCCGCTCCGTCGCCAAACATCCCGAAGTTACCTATGCCGACCGCCGGTGGGCCTTCTGGCAGTACACGTCGACGGGCGTCATCCCTGGTATCAAGGGCCCGACGGACATCAATGTTTTCGCCGGATCGACGCAGAACTGGCACAACTGGGTAGCCGCGGTATCCAAGGACACAAATTCTTAGTAACCTCCCCTCGTCTTTCTTGCTTCCGTCACAATCATCTGGGAAATCGACGGAAATTCCATTGACGACGAGGATCGAAACTATGCACCGCTCGCCCGCAAGCCGCACGGCACTTGCACTCCTTTTTGCTGCCGGTCTTGCCACCGGCGCTGCCGCTCAGACGCCGGCACCGAGTGCACCGGCTTCGCAGGCGGCCGCCCCGGCATGTGATGGTGATCTCGCTGGGTTCTTGGCCGGCGTAAAGGCCGACGCGATTGCAGCAGGCGCATCCGCAGAAGCCGCCGACAAGGCACTTGAAGGCGCACAGATCGACCAGAAGGTCTTGAGCCGCGACCGCGCGCAGGGTGTGTTCAAGCAGACCTTCCTGGAATTCTCACAGCGCACCGTCAGCCAGGCCCGCCTCGATATCGGCCGCCAGAAGATGAAGCAGTATGCGGATGTCTTCGCCCGCGCCGAGCAGGAGTTCGGAGTGCCCGCCGGCGTCATCACGGCCTTCTGGGCCATGGAAACGGATTTCGGCGCTGTGCAGGGCGATTTCAACACCCGCAACGCGCTCGTGACGCTGGCTCATGATTGCCGGCGCCCCGAGTTGTTCCGCCCGCAGCTGATCGCCCTTATTGAAATGGTTCAGCATGGTGATCTCGAGCCGGCAACCAACACAGGTGCCTGGGCCGGCGAGATCGGTCAGGTCCAGATGCTGCCCCGCGATATCGTCGCTTACGGGATGGACGGTGACGGCGACGGCCATGTGCGCCTCAAGCAGAGCGCTCCCGATGCCATTCTGACGGCAGCAAAATTCATCCAGCATCTCGGCTTCCAAAAGGGGCAGCCCTGGATTCAGGAGGTCATACTTCCCGAGAGCCTCCCGTGGGAAAAATCCGGTATTGGCGGCCCTATGACGGCCGGCGATTGGTTTGCCCTTGGTGTCAAGCCGCGTGACGGTAACACGAGCTTCGGCAACCTGCATGCCGACCTGATCCTGCCCCAGGGCCGCCTCGGCCCGACCTTCATCGCTTACCCGAACTTCCAGATCTACCTCGAGTGGAACAAGTCGTTCATCTACACGACCTCGGCCGCTTATTTTGGGACCCGCCTCGCCGGTGCCGAGCCCTATCTCAAGGGCGCGCCCGAACAGGGCCTTTCCAATGATCAGATGAAGGAACTGCAAACGAAGCTCGGAACGCTCGGCCATGACGTCGGCAAGGTCGACGGCATCCTGGGTTCGGGCACGCGCGTTGCCATCCAGAAGGAGCAGCAGCGCCTCGGCATGCCGGCCGACGGCTGGGCAACGCCGACGCTCCTTAACTCCCTCTAATCGCGCATCTTGAGCGCAGGCTTTCGGGCCGGGCTTCACACCCGGCCTTTTCATTTGCGCGGATTATTCCATGGTTTCAGACGCTTCAGGCAAAGCCTTCATCTTGCCGCAAGTGTGAAGGCAGGATCGCCGACTTTAACGGCAGGTTAAAATCTGTGAATATTTTTCTGCGGGAATTTCTTTCGCAATTTCAGTGAATTAGTTGCGGCCCCGCGTCCGCGATGTGACATTTTCGCCGCAGTGCAGTATAAAATCCGCTTTCCAAGCGACACAATCACGACATATTATCGCACCGTTAACGCGAGGAGACAGACATGGGACTTACACAATCCTTGAATGTCCTTTTGGTCAGCGCGGCGTTTGCATTCGTATTGACAATGCTTTTCATCTGAACGTCGTGCCGATTGAACAGTGCCGAGACTCCTGAGTAGCGAAACAGTTCAATGAATCGGAAAAGCGCATCCCACGAGGAGATGCGCTTTTCTTTTTGTCTTCCGACAGGAGCAGCCTATGCGGCGGCACCGGCCTTCTTGGCACCGTCCCGCGTGAAGCCGAGATTGGTCAGCACGGCCGAGACGAGCGGCGCACGATTCATGGTGTACAGGTGAAAGTCGGTGAGCCCGCGACGGGCCAGATCTTCGATCTGTTCGGCTGCAACCTCGGCCGCAACCTTTGCTCTTTCTTCCGGCTTGTCGTCGAAGCCCGCAAAGCGCTCATCCAGAAACGCCGGTATGAGAGTGCCGCAGGCGCCGGCGAAGCGCTTCAGCTGCGTCAGGTTCTGGATCGGCATGATGCCCGGCACAACGGGAATATTGATACCGGCGGCCCGCACTTGCTCCAGATAGCGTTCGAAATTGTCGTTGTCGAAGAAGAATTGCGTCAGTGCCCGGGTCGCGCCGTTGTCCGCCTTCTGCTTCAGCATGTCGATGTCGGCAGCGGTATCGCGGCTCTCCGGATGCTTCTCGGGATAGGCAGAGACCGAAATCTCGAAATCGCCAATCTCGCGCAGTCCGGCAACCAATGCCGCCGCGTTTGCATAGCCGCCGGGATGCGGCTGGTAGGGCGCGCCGACGCCGCCCGGAGCATCGCCGCGAAGCGCTACAAAATGCTTGACGCCAACCTTGCGGAAGGTCTCGATGACGCTGTGCGTTTCATCCTTCGTCGCCCCGACGCAGGTGAGATGCGATGCGGTGGCAAGGGGAGTCTCGGCGAGAAAGCGCGAGACGGTTGCCAGCGTCGGTGCCTTGGTGGTGCCACCGGCGCCGTAGGTTACCGATACGAAGTCGGGATCCCAGTCCTGCAGCTCGCTGACCGTGTTCCACAGCTGACCTTCCATCTCTTCCGACTTCGGCGGAAAGAACTCGAAGGAAATACCGATCTTGCGGCGCGCGGCGCTGTTCAAAGCCATATGATTATCTCCCGGCAAATATGGGTTCGGCGCCTTCGCTCGCTGAGGAGGCTATGAGACGCCGGGGGTCGCGCGCAAGCCAGACGGTGACGGTGAGCCCCTGCCCGCTTTGATGACCCGGATGAAGGTCGACGACCTGCTCGACATCCAGCCCCGCCTTCCGCAGCCAGTCGGATATCGACTGATGCGAGAAGCCGAGGCGAACATGCGCATGCTCGTCACGAAGGTATTCCAGCCCATGCGGCGCCAGATCGATGATGACCAACCGCCCGCCCGGCCGCAGCATACGCGCCGCCTCGGAGATCGCGATCTCGGGCTGATCGAAAAAGTGCAGCACCTGGTGGATCGTGACCACGTCGAAATCCTGCGCCTCGAACGGCAGGTTCAGGATATCGGCTTGACGAACGGATGCCTTGGTGATCCCTGATTTGTCGAGATTGGCACGCGCCACGCTCAGCATATCGCGGCTGGCGTCCACGCCGATCGCCCGGCGATAGAGGCCGGACAGGAGTTCAAGGATGCGACCCGTCCCCGTGCCGAGGTCGAGGAGCGATTCAATCGGCTGGCTGCCGAGCAGCCGAATGACGGCGGCGTCGACCTCTTCATCGGCGGCATGCAGCCGGCGAAGCTCGTCCCACTCGGCGGCGTTGCGGCTGAAATAGGCCTGTGCGCGCTCCGCCCGCTGGCGCTTCACCGCAGCCAGGCGCTCGCTGTCACGCAGGATCACCGGATCATTCTCGGAAGCATGCGCCAACAGGCTGCGGACGAAAAGGACTGCCTTGCCATCCTGACGCAGCCGGAAATAGGCCCAGGCGCCCTCCTGGTAGCGGTCGATGAGATCCGCTTCGCCGAGCAGCTTCAGGTGGCGAGAGATGCGAGGTTGGGACTGGCCGAGGATTTCGGTAAGATCGGTGACCGTCAGGTCTCCTGCCGCGAGCAGGGCCAGCAGGCGTAGACGTGTCGGCTCACCGGCCGCCCTGAGGACGTCCACCAACGCATCCAGTCCGAGTCTGATAGGCTCACCCATATCCGATCCAATCAACATATAAAGATATCTTTATGTGAATCGAGAGGACGTGGCAAGATGCAATTCAATCCGTTCACGAAATTAGCTGCTCGGATCGCGACATCAATGCGCGCAAAAAAACCCCGGCGAACCGGGGCTTCAACGCTTAAAACCAATATCCGATGATCAGCGCGTCAAGCGCTTGTAGGTCACGCGCTTCGGATTGACCGAATCGGCCCCGAGGCGGCGGATCTTGTCCAGCTCGTACTCTTCGAAGTTACCTTCGAACCACTCGACGTGGCTGTCACCTTCAAAGGCGAGGATGTGCGTGGCCAGACGGTCGAGGAACATGCGATCGTGGCTGATGATAACGGCGCAGCCGGCAAAATTCTCGAGCGCATCCTCAAGGGCTGCCAGCGTTTCCGTGTCGAGGTCGTTGGTCGGTTCGTCGAGCAAAATGACGTTGCCGCCGGCCTTCAGCATCTTGGCCAGGTGCACGCGGTTGCGCTGACCGCCCGAAAGCGTGCCGACCTTCTGCTGCTGGTCGCCGCCCTTGAAATTGAAGGCGCCGCAATAGGCGCGCGAATTCACTTCGTGCTTGCCGAGCTTGATGATGTCGTTACCGCCGGAGATTTCCTCCCAGACGGTCTTGTTGCCGGCGAGCGCGTCGCGGCTCTGGTCGACATAGCCGAGGTCGACAGTCTCACCGATACGAATGTCACCGCTATCAGGCTTTTCCTGGCCGGTGATCATGCGAAACAGCGTCGTCTTGCCGGCACCGTTCGGACCGATGACACCCACGATGCCGCCGGGCGGCAGCTTGAAGGTCAGGTTCTCGATCAGCATGGTATCGCCGTAGCCCTTGGTGAGGTTCTCCGCTTCAATAACCACCTGGCCGAGACGCTCGCCGACGGGGATGACGATCTGCGCATCGCCGGGGCGACGGGCGTCGGCCGCAGCGACCAGTTCGTCGTAAGCGCGGATACGGGCCTTGGACTTCGCCTGACGGGCCTTCGGGCTGGAGGCGATCCACTCCTGCTCGCGGCTGATCGCCTTCTGGCGGGAGGCCTCTTCGCGGCCCTCCTGCTGCATGCGCTTCGCCTTCGCCTGCAGGTAGGCCGAATAATTGCCTTCGTACGGGATACCACGGCCACGGTCGAGCTCGAGGATCCAGCCTGTGACGTTGTCGAGGAAGTAGCGGTCGTGGGTAATCATCAAGACGGCGCCCGGATATTCGCGCAGGTGCTTTTCAAGCCAGGCGATGGTCTCGGCGTCGAGGTGGTTGGTCGGTTCGTCGAGCAGCAGCAGATCAGGCTGGGCGAGCAGCAGGCGGCAGAGTGCGACGCGGCGCTTCTCGCCACCCGAGAGCTTTTCGACCGAGGACTCGCCGGGCGGGCAGCGCAGCGCGTCCATCGCCATTTCCACCTGGCTTTCGAGGTCCCAGAGGTTCTGGCTGTCGATGACATCCTGGAGCTTAGCGCCCTCTTCCGCCGTCTCGTCGGAGTAGTTCATCATCAGCTCGTTGTAGCGGTCGAGGATCGCCTTTTTCGGCGCAACGCCTTCCATGACGTTCTCAAGGACCGTCTTGGAGGCATCGAGCTGTGGTTCCTGCGCGAGGTAACCGAGCGTTGCGCCGTCGGCCAGCCATGCCTCGCCAGTATATTCCTTATCGAGGCCCGCCATGATGCGCAGCACGGTCGACTTACCAGCACCGTTCGGGCCGAGAATACCGATCTTGGCATCCGGATAGAAAGAAAGGTGGATGTTCTCCAGCACCTTCTTGTTGCCGTAAGCCTTGTTGAGGCCGGCCATATGGTAGATGAACTGACGTGCCATTGATAATTCGCTCCGCGGGGGATTTAAGTTTTGCCGCTATGTAGGCGAATTGCGCCAAAGGAGCAACGCGCGACGGCCAAAATCCGGAGGCTTTTGCGACCGTCGTCGGGATCGGAACCTGGCACGCTGTTCTGTTAGTCGCCTCGTATGGCCTAAAGGTCGACAGACCGGCCTTGGTTTTCGGTGAGCGGGATCAAAAGCCGGCGGCGTCCACGACGCCCTCATTGCAGCCGAACGACGTCCGCCCTGCCCCTTGGATAAGGTCGCGCAGGCTCGTTTCGCCATTCGATGTCGCGGCTTCCGAAAGACCGATCGTGAGTTCGCTGATGACGCGGTTTCCGCCGGCACGCCGGCAGCTCATCTTGACGCGATCTCCGGCGCCAGCGCCAAAGCTTTTATCAAATACGGCCTTGATCGCCTCCGCCGTCAGCGACTTGCCGATATTGGCCGCGAACAGATCGCGGACCGCCGAAGCATTGAGCTCGTCGATCAGCCGGACAGACGTGGCGAAATAGTCGTCGGCACTCAGCTTTGTGCAGGTACCGTGTTTGATCCACTCATGCCGCTCCAGGCCGGATTGCGTTCCAGGCATCGCCTTTGCGAGTGCGGTCTTGGTCGCAGCAGACAGCTCCACCACCGGCAGCTTGTTCCAGTCGCCGTCCTTGTCCGCGGCGCGCAGGTCGCCGGAGACGTCGCAATAATCCTTGCGCATCGGCCATAGCCCGTGCAGCGAGAAATTGGTCGCATCGAACCTGTCCTTGGTCTGGCTGCTGCATTCCGGTTTGCGCTGGTTGGTTTCGCAAAAGGCAGGCTGCCAGCTGGCAGCCAGAATGAAGCGCGTTCTTCCAGCGCCATCCTGGGCTCCCGCAAGGCCGGCTGCCGCGATCGCAATCAGGAATACTGCCATACGCAGAAATGGATTGCTCATTTTCATCCCCACAAGGAACAATTCATGAACAAGAAATCACGCCGGCTTTATTTTCACAACCCTCAATCCGTAGGATGCGAAAATCCGGTCGCATAAATATTTGGATGTGTTGCATTTCCCGGGCGATCTGATCTTCTCCCGCCAATGGGAGGATATGATGTTTGCAGATACGCAACGCCTTGAAACGGCGAACGCTTCGCTTGGATTTCATCACGAACCGGCGCAATCCGAGGTACGCGGAATTATCCTTGTCTCCCATGGACTGGCCGAGCATTCCAAGCGTTACGCCCGTTTTGCGGTGGCGATAGCGGCTCGTGGCTACCATGTCTTTGCCTTCGATCACCGTGGACATGGCGAGACGACCGCGGCCGACGCACCGATCGGGCGTTTTGCGCGCAAGGAAGGCATCCGGCAGGTGATCGATGATGTCGGTTCGGTCCGCGACCACGCCGTGACGCAGTATCCCGGTCTACCCGTCATTCTTTTCGGACATTCGATGGGAGGCCTCATTGCGCTTAACGCGGCGCTCACCCATCCGGAGAAATATGACGCCCTCGCGGTCTGGAACTCCAATTTCAACCCCGGCATATCAGGACGGGCCGCGCAAGCGATCCTGCTCGCCGAACGTGCACTGAAGGGCTCTGATGTTCCGAGCGGCATCCTGCCGAAGCTCACCTTCGGCACCTGGGGCAAATCCATCGCCGGCCGTCGAACCGACTTCGATTGGCTAAGCCGCGATCCTGCCGAAGTCGACAAATATATCGCGGACCCGCTGTGCGGCTTCGATGCCTCGGTGTCACTCTGGCTCGATATTTTCGAACTGACGTTTCGCGCCCCGCGAATGACGCATCTGGAACGACTGCCGAAGCAGACGCCGATCCATCTTGTCGGCGGCGGGCAGGATCCGGCAACAGATGGCGGAAAAGCGGTGATCTGGTTGTCAAACCATTTGAAAGCCCGTGGCTTCTCCCGTATCACGACGCAAATATATCAGGACATGCGCCACGAAACGCTGAATGAAATTGGAGCGGACGCGGCCATCGCTGCATTCGCTGACTGGTGCGACGAAGCGATCGCAAGATCCTGAACCGAAGGATTTCGCGATGGACAATGGCATCTCTTCCCGCCCCGCAGCCGCTTCGGAGGTGTCGACCGGCATTCTGTTGATGTTCCTGTCGGTGCTTGTATCCCCGATCATCGACATCTTTTCCAAGCTCGCAATAGCTACGATTCCCGCGGCAGAAATCACGGCCGCGCGCTTCGTCGTGCAGGCCCTCTGCATGCTGCCGATCGTCATCTGGCGCGCAAGCTGGAAGACCTTTTCCTGGCGCGCCAACATCTTTCATGCCATCCGAGGCGCCATCATAACCATCTCCATGGTCTCCTTTGTTACGACGCTGAAGTACATGCCGGTTGCCGATGCGATCGCGATTTTCTTCGTCGAACCCATCATACTGACGATCCTGAGCAGCATCTTCCTCAAGGAGACAATCGGTTGGCGCCGCTACACTGCCTGCGGCGTCGGATTTTTCGGCGCGATGCTGATCATCCAGCCAAGCTTCCAAGAGGTCGGCTACGTCGCACTTCTGCCTGTCGTCAGCGCGTTGTGCATCGCCATCTTCGCCTTGATGACCCGCGTGCTTTCGCATCGGGAAGATCCGTGGGCGATGCAGCTTCAGATGGGCATCTGGGGTCTACTGTTGTGCGCCATCCTGCTGGCTTTCGGCAGCGCGACGGGTTCCGACGTCTTTGACGCGGTGATGCCGGATGGCCGTGGCTATCTCTACCTGCTCGGCGTCGGTGTCACGGCTGCCGTCGCCGGCATCTTCGGCGTCTATGCCTACCGCGCAGCGCCCGCCTCGACATTGGCACCGCTGCAGTATTTCGAGATCGTGTCGGCGACCGTCTTCGCCTGGCTCGTCTTCGGCGACTTTCCGGATGCGCTCAAGTGGCTCGGCATCTTCATCATCATCGCATCGGGCTTGTACATCATCTGGCGCGAGCGACGCTTTGCATCGAAGCCGGTATCCGATACACCTCAATCGGCCCTGGCGCCCTGATCTGCTCGTGGGAGGAACATGACAGACAATCAGCCCCAAAAGCCGCCGCTGTCCGGCATACGCGTCATCGAGCTTGCGAGGGTCCTTGCAGGTCCATGGGCGGGCCAGATGCTGGCCGATCTCGGCGCCGACGTGATCAAGGTCGAAAACCCGGAGGGAGGCGATGACACCCGGCACTGGGGACCACCCTTTGTCGAGGGTGCCGACGGCGAAAACCTCTCCGCCGCCTATTACCACGCTGCCAACCGCGGCAAGCGTTCGATCACCGCCGACCTAAAGCGCGAAGAAGATCAGGCGCTGGTCCGCCGCCTCATCGCCACGGCCGATGTCGTCATCGAGAACTTCAAGCTCGGTGGGCTCGTGAAGTACGGTCTCGACTACGAGAGCCTGAAAAAGACCAACCCAAAGCTCGTCTATTGCTCGATCACCGGCTTCGGCCAGAACGGTCCCTATGCCAGCCTGGCAGGCTATGACTATATCGTTCAGGGCATGTCCGGCTTCATGTCGATCACCGGCGAGCCGGACGGACAGCCGATGAAAGCAGGCGTTGCGATCGCCGACATCTTTACCGGCATTTACGCGGTCGCAGCCATCGAGGCAGCGTTCATCCACGCGCAGAGGACCGGCGAAGGGCAGCTGGTCGACATGGCGCTGCTCGACGTCCAGTCGGCCGTGCTCGCCAACCAGAACATGAATTATCTCGTGTCCGGCCGCGCCCCGACGCGACTTGGAAACGCGCATCCGAACATTTCGCCCTATGAAGTCGTGCCGGCCGCCGATGGCTATCTGATCCTCGCGGTCGGCAATGACGGCCAGTTCCGACGCCTGTGCGCGATCCTCGGCCTTGAGGGCATTGCCGACGATCCGAGCTTTTCGACGAACAAGGCGCGCGTAGCAAACCGTGACGAGGTTCGCAGGCTGGTTTCGACCGAAACGTTGAGATGGCAGAAGGCCGACCTGCTGCGGGCCTGTGAGACGGACGCCGTTCCGGCCGGCGCGATCAATACCATCGAGGAAATGTTTGCGGATCCACAAATTCAGGCGCGTGGGTTGCGGGTAGATCTCGCCGACGCAAAGGGTACCGTCATTCCCGGCGTGAGGACGCCGGTCGTGCTGTCGCAGACGCCCTTGCGTTACGAGCGGCCGAGCCCGCGGCTGGGAGAGCATCAGGGGGAGGTTCTGGCGGAGCTCGCCGAACTGGAGGAGAAAAGATCATCATGAAAAGAACCGGCGGGGAACTGATCGTCGAGGCCTTGAAAGCGAATGGGGTGAAACGCCTCTCCTGCGTGCCCGGCGAGAGTTTCCTTGCCGTTCTCGATGCGCTTTATGACAGCGACATCGACGTGGTGGTCTGCCGTCAGGAGGGTGGCGCGGCCATGATGGCCGATGCCTGGGGCAGGCTCACCGGCGAGCCCGGCATCTGCATGGTAACGCGCGGGCCTGGCGCCACGAACGCCACGGCCGGGCTGCATATCGCCAGGCAGGATTCCATTCCGATGATCCTCTTCATCGGGCAGGTCCAGCGCGACGCCCGCGAGCGAGAGGCTTTTCAGGAGGTCGAGTTCCGCCGCGCCCTCACCGAATTCAGCAAGTGGGTGGGCGAGATCGACGATGCTGCTCGCATTCCCGAGTTCGTCACCCGCGCATTTGCGATCGCCACGTCAGGCCGTCCCGGCCCCGTCGTCTTATCACTGCCCGAAGACATGCTGCGCGACGAAGTGGAGGCGCCCCGCGCCAAGCGCTATTTGCGCGTCGAAGCGCATCCCGGTCGTCGTCAGATTGACGACTTTTACCTGCGACTGCTGAAGGCGGAGCGGCCGGTGGTCATCGTCGGCGGCACACGCTGGGATGCGGATGCGGTCGCCGATCTGAAAACCTTCTCGGAACGCTTCGCCCTGCCCGTCGGATGCTCGTTCCGTCGGCAGATGCTGTTTGATCATCTCCACCCCAACTATGCCGGTGATGTCGGCATCGGTATCAACCCCGCACTGGCGAAGGAAATCAAGGAGAGCGACCTGCTGATCCTGCTTGGCGGGCGCATGTCGGAAATGCCCTCCTCCGGCTATACGCTCATCGACATCCCCTACCCGCAGCAATCGCTTGTCCATATTTATCCCGATCCATCCGAGCTTGGCCGTGTCTACAGGCCCGACCTCGCAATCTGCGCGAGCCCGAGTGATTTCGTTGCGGATCTTGCTGATCTCGAGGCACCAAGCGAACTCAGATGGGCGGAGCGCACCGAACGGATGCATCAGGCCTACATTGCGTGGTCGACACCGCCGCAAAGCGGTCCCGGCCCAGTCCATATGGGACCGATCATGGAGTGGATCGAGGCAAATACGCGCCCCGATGCGATCTTCACCAACGGTGCCGGAAACTATGCCACCTGGCTGCATCGGTTCCATCGTTTCTGTCAGTTCAACACCCAGGCGGCACCGACATCAGGCTCCATGGGCTACGGCCTGCCGGCCGCGGTTGCTGCCAAGCAGCTCTTTCCCGAACGCGAGGTCATCTGTTTCGCCGGGGACGGTTGTTTCCTGATGCACGGCCAGGAATTTGCGACCGCCGTTCGCTACAACCTGCCGATCATCGCCATCGTCATCAACAACGGCATATATGGCACCATCCGCATGCATCAGGAGCGCGAGTATCCCGGTCGCGTCAGTGGCACCGATCTGACGAACCCGGACTTTGCGTCGCTTGCGCGCGCTTACGGTGGCCATGGGGAAACAGTCGAGACGACGGAAAGCTTCGCAGCCGCCTTCGAGCGCGCACGGGCGAGCGGCAAGCCCTCGATCATTGAGGTAAAGCTTGATCCGGAAGCAATTACGCCGACGCGTACGCTTTCCGAAATTGCCCAAACAAAAAGCCGGTGAGCGAACCCACCGGCCTTCGAAATCGCAATGCCGCCGACTTAGTCGAGGGCGGCTGTAACCGTGAACTCGACCTTGTACTTCGGCGCAGCAAGCTTGGCTTCGCTGGTCGCGCGAGCCGGCGTGTTGGCTGGATCGACCCAGGCTTCCCAGGCGGCGTTCATTTCGGCGAAGTAGGACATGTCGGAAAGATAGATCAAGGTCTGCAGGATCTTGGACTTGTTCGAGCCGGCTGCAGCGAGCAGACGATCGACTTCGGCCAGCGCCGACTTGCACTGTTCGGTGACGCTTTCGCCTTCGCCGACCTGGCCAGCGAGGTAAACGGTGTTGCCGTGGACAACTGCACCGCTCATGCGGGCGCCGGCGTCGATACGCTTGATGCTCATGATGTTCTCCTGTTTGCGAAACGAACGACGCCGCTGGAATCGAGCGGCGCCGGATTTGGTTTGCCGATCGGCACTAGGCGCGAATGTGGTGCGTCTTCTGATAGATCGCGGTCGAGCGGGCGCCGGAGCGGCAGTAGCCGAGCATCGGGCGCGCGAATTCATCGAGCGCATCAACCATCCCCGTGATCGCCTCTTCGGTAACACCCATCGGGCCGACCGGCACATGTGCGATATCGAGGCCGAGTTCCTTGGCGCGCGCTGCTACCAGTGCATATGGCGTCTGATCGGGGCTCTCGTCGTCGGGGCGATGGCAGACGATCGATTTGAAGCCCAGGGCCTTGATCTGATCGAGATCCTCGACCGAAATCTGACCGGAAACCGAATACTCGTCGTCGATCTGGCGAATGTCCATCGCTAATCCTCCTGAAATCGTGGGCTGAATGACTACGCCGCCCCATGCCCAGCGTCAACCGCAGATCACTCAAACGAAGGCGAAGCTGAGCGCATAATGTCGGCTCTCTCCGGGCTTCAGCATGACGAAATCGCCCGATGCCTCCAACTCCGAACGCGACACCCAGCGATGCGATACCGGCTCGATTCCAAGGACGTCGGCGGGCGCTTTCTGATTGCGCCAGACCTGCAGGTGCGGCAACGTCTCGGCAAGGACGCGCACTCGGAGAACCTTGCCGCCGATTGCGGCGATCGGCCCAAGCCGTACCTCGGCAAAGCCGCCTTCCGTTGCCGGCGCCTCGACGCAGAAGATACCAGCCGGCTCCTCGCCGAAATTCCACGGAAAGCCACCACCCTCGAGCATCTTGCCTTCGAGGCGCGTGCCGGCATCAAACCATTTGCCGCCGATATTCATGTGGTACATCAGGAAGGTCGGAACGATCTTGTCGCTCGTATTGACGACCTTGTCCGTGAGGCGCGCCTCCCCCGTATTGCCGTCGATGAACCACTGGCGTTCGATCCGGACCGACAAGCCCTCGACCGTCACGATATCAATATCCGCCCGGCACTCGGCATTGCCATTGTCGAACTTCGTCCAGAGAACCTTGGCTGCGTGCCCGGGCCCGGACCCGTGCAAAGGATAGACCTTTCCGTCCGCCCGTCCCGGAATCGGTTCGCGGTGACGGATATGGTCCGGCCCGCAGGTAAAGAGAAAGCCTTCGACCGAATGCGATATGCGCGCATCGCCGTCGTCGGGGACCGCCTTCTTGGGAGCGATGTCGACGCCATCGACGACACATCCGCCGATATCCATCAGCGACGTTTCGTCCAGCATCAGTGTCGGCCCTCTGGCGGCGGCAAATTCGATCATCGTTCAACGTCCTCCCGGTAGCGGCTTGCGCACCGTTATGTCTCGGCAGGGATTTCGTCAATCACGACGGCGCGCCTTGCCGCGTGGAACCGACTAGTCGCTCCAAATGTTCATGACTAAAGGAGAAATCACGGGATTTTTATCTTTTGTTCAGCACGATCTCATAAATTCCACACTAGCGTCAAAATTCGCAGGTGTGTGTCGGCCAAGTCACTGAAGGGTATGAAGACGTGAATCGCTTTGTAATAACGGGATTGTCTGCCGCATCTGCCCTGCTCGCCATCGCTATCGCAGCGCCATCTGCCGATGCGCAGCAGCTTTACAACGGACGCCAAGGCGACGTCGTCTTCGTGGCGCCCAACGGTGACATCCTCGACTATGTCCCGTCGGGCGCGGCTTACGCGCGTGATCGACGCGGCAACCGCGTGCTGGTCGATCCCTATGGCAATGTGATCGCGACCGAGATGCGGGCCCGCGGCTATTACCCACGCCCGCCGGTGCGCGACGCGTACAACAACGATGCCTATTATGGCGACGATCCCTACGGCGATGGTCGTTACGCTGAGCGGGGCGCCGTGACCGGCTCGATCCCGCGCAACGCTCCGGTCGACCGCCAGCCGCTCGATGACCAACCCTATCCGCAAAGCGGCGACGACTATGCGTCCATCGAGCAGGATCAGCAGACGCCCGAAATGTTGCAGCCGAAGCCGTCTCAGGAGCCGGTGATCACGCTCAAGAACAAGTCGAAGTCCGAGATCGTCGCATTGCAGGTATTCCTCGACCGCGCCGGAGTGTCCCCTGGCGCGATCGATGGCCACATGGGCGCGAACGTCACCAAGGCGATCTACGCCTATCAGCAGATGACGGGCGAGACGCTCGACCCAAACAACACCGACGCAATTCTCGAGCAGTTGCGCATGAGTGGCGGTCTGCCGCTCGTCAGCTACACCATTACGCCTGCGGATGCCGCCGGCCCGTACGTTGCGGAAATCCCGGAGGACTACGCGCATAAGGCTGCGATGTCATCGCTCGGCTACACCTCCACGACGGAAATGCTCGCCGAGCGCTTCCATATGGACGAAGGCTTCCTGAAGGAAATCAATCCGGGCGCCGATTTCACGGTGCCCGGCACGATCGTAAAGGTCGTCAATCCCGGTGAAGTGAAGGCCGGATCGGTCGCGCGCATCATCGCCGACAAGGGCCGCAAGCAGGTCTTTGCCTATGACAATGCCGGCAATCTCGTCGCCGCCTACCCCGCCTCAATTGGCTCCACCGATACGCCCTCGCCGTCCGGTACGGTGACCGTCGAGCGCGTCGCCTTCAATCCGGGCTACACCTACAATCCGAAGATCAACTTCCAGCAGGGCGCCAACGACAAGATCCTGAACATTCCGCCGGGTCCGAACGGCCCGGTCGGCACGGTCTGGATGGCGCTTTCCAAGCCGACCTACGGTATCCACGGGACGCCGGAACCATCGAAGATTGGCCGCACCCAGAGCCACGGCTGCATCCGTTTGACGAACTGGGATGCCACCGAACTGGCGAAGATGGTCAAGCCCGGCGTGACAGTCGAATTCACCGACTGATCTACCAGCCCGTTCCATCAAGAAAAAATGCGCCGCAAAGGGCGCATTTTTGTTTTGCTGACAGTTGTCGCTAGGCAGCTGAACGGATCAGCGGGCCAGTGCTGCGTGCCGGTTCCGGAAGCTTCACTGGAACCTTGCCCATGATCTCCTCAGCAAAACAGCGGGCGTTGTCCCGCGCCTTGTCGAGGTTGCTGACGCGAGCCGGATCGAGGGAATGCAGCGTGCCACCGCAGTCAAAAATATCGCGGAAGGCGGAGCGTTCGATGATCGCGGTGTCGAGGACCGGGACCTGACGCTCACTCAGCAACGACTTGACGATCGAGAGCGCTCGCGTCGTCACCATCGAATTGACGCGCGTCAGCACAACCGAGTGTCCGATACGGATACCCGCCTTCTCGTCGAGATACTGCAGCAACTCGAGGACCTGCGCTCCGCCACGGGCGTCCATCGCGCATCCCTGGATGGGAATCAGGACATGATCGGAAAGGCCGATTGCCGTCGCAAGCAGCGGATTGCGCGCGCCCGGAAGGTCGATGATGAAGTAGTCCGTATTGTGCTTGTTTTCCGATATGTGCAGCGGCAAGGACGCCGACGTGACGAAATCGATCACCGAGATATTCGCCACATGCCCGGATACTTCATGCCACCGCGTGATCCAGTGCTGCGGATCGGCATCGAGGATTGTCACCCGATAGCCCTTCTGGGCAAGCTCGGTGGCGAGAAGAAGTACGGCTGTGGTCTTGCCAGCGCCGCCCTTGGTGTTTGCGAAAGTGATGACTGGCATGTTCGGTCCTCGAAGGGAAAATGTGAGCCTTTCTATGGCTCTGCCGCGCACTCTCGGAAGCATCGTGCGGTTAATGCATCCTTTCTAATTATGGTTAACAACTCCTAAACGTGACACCTGAAATTGCGGCCAGCATTTCTTGCACTCTGGCGAAATCGCGACGCCCTTGAAAAAAAGCCCGGAAAGCCTAGGCTTTCCGGGCCAGTTCAGGTCCGCCGTCTTCTTTAAGTTCAGAAGCAATCCTTAAAGAGTGCCTTGGTATTTTCGAGTGTCATCTTGACCGGATTGCCGCCAGCACTCGGGTCCTCGATCGCCATTGCCGAAAGTTCATCGATTCGATCCGGCTTGATTCCCATCGCAGACAGGCTGTCGGGAACACCGAGCTCGGAGCGAAGCTGCAGGACGTAGTTATAGAAGCCGTCGAAGCCGCCGGAGATGCCGAGATAGGCCGCGGCGCGCGCAATCTTCTCCTCAATCGTCGAACGATTGAAACGCAATACCGCTGGCATCACGACGGCATTCGTCATCCCGTGATGGGTGTTGTAGACCGCGCCGATCGGATGCGACAGCGCGTGAATGGCGCCGAGACCCTTCTGGAAGGCGACAGCGCCCATGGCGGCGGCTGACATCATGTTGGCGCGGGCTTCAAGGTCCGTGCCCTCCCTGTAGGCGCGCGGCAGGAATTCTTTGACGAGGCGCATGCCCTCCAGCGCGATACCGGCAGACATCGGATGATAGAAGGGCGAGGAATAAGCTTCCAGGCAGTGCGCAAAGGCGTCCATGCCGGTGCCAGCGGTGATGATCTTCGGCATGCCGACGGTCAGTTCCGGATCGGCAATGACGACGCCCGGCAGGAACTTCGGATGGAAGATGATCTTCTTCACATGCGTTTCGGAATTGGTGATGACGCTGGCACGACCAACTTCCGAGCCTGTGCCGGCCGTCGTCGGGACGGCCACGATCGGCGCGATGCCTTCGACGCTCGCGCGCGTCCACCAGTCACCGATATCCTCGAAGTCCCAGACCGGCCGTGTCTGGCCGGCCATGAACGCGACGCACTTGCCGAGATCGAGGCCCGAGCCGCCACCGAAGGCAACGACGCCGTCATGGCCACCGTCCTTGAACGCCTTAACGCCAGCCTCGAGGTTCTTGTCGTTCGGGTTCGGATCGACATCAGCGAAGATCGCGCGGCCAAGGCCGGCATCTTCGAGAATGTCGAGCGCGGTCTTGGTGATCGCCATGGAAGCCAGGCCGCGATCGGTGATCAGCAGCGGCTTCTTCATCCCGAGGCTCTTGCAGGCGTCTGCCAGTTCCTTGATGCGGCCCCGGCCAAGCTTGAAGGCGGTCGGGTAGCTCCAGTTGGCTGTGATGTTGCTGCTCATGCTGTGACTTTCTTCAGATGGTAGGATTTCGGACGCGTCAGGTTGTGGAAGCCAATGATCGACAGCGAACCCCCTCGGCCGGTTTCCTTGACGCCGGTCCAGCACAGAGCCGGATCGAGATAGTCGGCGCGGTTCATAAAAACGGTGCCGGTCTCGATCTCGCGGCCGAGCCGCCCTGCCCGTTCCGGATCCTTCGTCCAGAGCGAAGCCGTCAGGCCGTACTGGCTGTCGTTCATCAGCGTAACGGCTTCGTCGTCGCTCTTCACCTTCATGATGCCGACGGCAGGACCAAAGGTCTCCTCGCGCATAAAGGCCATGGAATGATCGACGTTGACGAGGATCTGCGGTGCGAGATAGGCGCCGCCATCGTCCTGTGGGAACAGCTTGGGGTCAACGAGCGCCTTGGCGCCCTTGGAAACGGCATCGGCGATCTGCTCGCGCACGACCTTGGCAAAGCGCTTGTTGGCCATCGGGCCAAGCGAAGTCTCAGGATCGAGCGGATTGCCGAGTTTGTAGTTCGACACCCAGGCGACCGACTTCTCGACAAAGCTGTCATAGAGCGATTCATGCACATAGATGCGCTCGATACCGCAGCAGCACTGGCCGGAATTATAGGTCGCGCCGTCCATCAGCGTATCGACCGCCGCGTCGAGGTCGGCGTCTTCCATGACGTAGCCCGGATCCTTGCCGCCGAGCTCTAGCCCGAGCCCTGTGAACGTTCCGGCTGCCGCCCGCTCCATCGAGCGGCCGCCTTCGACCGAACCGGTGAAGTTGACGAAGTTGAAGCTGCCCGCAGCAATCAGCGCCGAGGTCGTTTCGTGGTCAAGGAACACGTTCTGGAAGACGTCCTCGGGAACGCCGGCCTCGACAAAAGCCTGCACCAGCCGCTCTCCAACCAGCAGCGTCTGTGACGCATGCTTCAGAACGACCGTGTTGCCCGCCATCAGCGCCGGCGCGATCGTGTTGATCGCCGTCATGTAGGGATAATTCCAGGGGGCCACGACGAACACAACGCCATGCGCTTCACGTTCGATGCGACGCTCGAACTTGTCGCTTTCCTCGACAACCAGTGGCGCGAGCGCATCGGCGGCGATCGAAGCGACATAGTTGGAGCGCTCGTTGAAGCCCTTGTACTCGCCGCCGTAGCGGATCGGGCGGCCCATCTGCCAGGCAAGTTCCGGCACAACGACGTCGGACATTTCATTAAGGCGCGCGACGCCCTTCAGTACCAGTTGAACGCGCTCTTCCAACGGCCGCTTCGCCCAGGCCTTCTGCGCCTTGCGCGCACGCGCCACCGCCTCTTTCGCCGCCTCTAGCGAAAGCGCCGGCCGCTCGGCGAAAACCGATCCGTCGATCGGTGAAATGCATTGGATCATTCCCATGATCTTCATCCTATGTTTTCGCGTGCCGAAACCGGCAGCCCCCAACAATCTCCTCAGATATGGAGATCATATGACAGGACGCCATCCGGCTTTGGCTACGCCTATTATGCTCTTTCGAAACCGCGCGCCACTTCCCAGTCGGTGATGCGACGATCGTATTCTTCCTGCTCCCACTGGGCAGCACGGGTATAGTGGTCGATGACGTCGTCGCCAAAGGCATTGCGAAGCATCTTCGATTCCGTCATGGCGACTGTTGCCGCGCGCAACGTACGCGGGATCTCGCGGACGCTGCGTGCTCCATAGGCGTCGCCGACGAACGGCGCCTCGAGCTCCATCTTCTGCTCTATGCCATCGATGCCGGCGGCAAGCAGCGCGGCAAAGGCGAGATGGGGATTAAGGTCGGAGCCGCCGACACGGCACTCGATACGAATCGCTTTGGTGTCGTCGCCGCAGAGGCGATAGCCGGCCGTGCGGTTGTCCTTGCTCCAGATTGCCTTCGTCGGCGCAAAGGTGCCCGCCATGAAGCGCTTGTACGAGTTGATGTAAGGCGCGAGGAAGTAGGTGATCTCGCCCGCGTGGGCGAGAAGACCGGCCACGTAGTTGTTCATCAGCGGCGACATGCCGTACTTGCCCCCCTCGTCGTGGAAGAGCGGCGTCTTGCCGTCAGCGCTCCAGAGCGACTGATGGATATGCGACGAACTGCCGGCGGCATTGTAGTGCCACTTCGCCAGGAAGGTGATCGCCTTGCCCTTCGACCAGGCGATTTCCTTGCAACCGTTCTTGATGATCGAGTGGCGATCGGCCATCGTCAGTGCGTCGGCATAGCGGACGTTGATTTCTTCCTGGCCCGCGGACGCCTCGCCCTTGGAGTTTTCGACCGGAATGCCGGCGCCCTGAAGGCCGGTGCGGATTGCCCGCATGACTTCTTCTTCCTTGGTTGTCTGGAAGATGTGGTAGTCCTCGTTATAGGCGCTGGCGAGCTTCAGGTTGCGATAGCCTGACGCATGCGCAGACTCGTAGGTCTGGTCGAACAGGAAGAATTCGAGCTCCGAGGCCATGAACGCCTTCATGCCCATGTCTTCCAACCGCTTGACCTGTTTCTTCAGGATCGCGCGCGGCGAGTGCGGCACCTCTTCATGCGTGTGGTGGTCGAGGAGATCGCAGAGCACGAGCGCTGTGCCTTCGAGCCACGGAATGCGGCGCAACGTCGAAAGATCGGGCTTCATCGTGTAGTCGCCATAGCCCTTTTCCCAACTCGTCGCCTTGTAGCCGGAGACGGTTTCCATCTCCATGTCGGTGGCAACGAGATAGTTGCAGCTGTGCGTTTCCTTCCATGCGCTCTCGAGGAAGTATTCAGCCTGAAAGCGCTTGCCCATCAAGCGGCCCTGCATGTCCACCTGGCACGCCAGAACTGTATCGATGCGCCCGTCGGCAACATCCTGCTTGAGATCGTCGAGGGTATAGATGCTCATATTGAATCCGCCTGACATTGAACTGAAATCGGGGCAACGAAAGAGCATACTGTGAGACGGGCCTGCCGCCTCTGATGCGTTTTCGTTGAGCCGGAAAGCGGGGCCGCCATCGCGGCCCCGCGGTTGGAGAGGGAAGTCGAAACCTCAGGCTTCGCCAACGGCCTTCTCGGCAGCTGCGATCTCGGCTTGACGACGCGCAACCTCGTCGCCGATCGGCGGGCCCTTGAAGCGGCGGCTTTCGAAGCCGAACCAGACGATACCGGTGAGGACCAGGAAGCCGACAGTGATGTAAAGCGCCCACTGGTTCGGCGGCTGAATGCCGAGGACGAAGATCAGCATCATCGCCAGGATCGACAGGACCGCAAACAGCTTGAACGTGCCTTCGCCGAGGTTCCATGGTCCCATCTTGTCCCACTTCGACGTGCCCCACGCGAAGAGACCGAGGGTGATCGGGATCGCGAAGGAGAAGAACAGGAAGATGACCGTGCACGAGACGACGATCGTGTAAACCGGGGTCTCGCCGATCGAAACAAGCGACGAGCCCCAGACGAACAGAACAGAGAGGATCGAACCCGTCCAGATGGCGGCAACCGGCGTGCGGTGCTTCGGGCTGACCTTGGCAAGAGCCTTGGATGCCGGCAGACCGCCGTCACGCGAGAAGGCGAAGATCATGCGGGAGACCGAGGTCACAGTCGCCAGACCACACAGCCATTGGCTGACGAAGATGGCGAGGTAGAGCAGATCCTTGACGACAGGATTGACCTGACTGTCCATGGCCCAGAAGAACACGTTCCAGCCCTGTTTGGCCGCATCGTCCATGTTCGGGAGCATCAGCACGAATGCGCAAAGCATGATGTAGCCGAAGAGCGCCGACCAAAGAACGGAGGCGACCATGCCGCGCGGAACGGAATGGGCGGCCTTGACCGTTTCTTCCGAGGTATGTGCCGAAGCGTCATAGCCGGTGATCGTGTAGATCGGCAGCAGGAGGCCGAGCAGGAACACCCAGGCGCCCGAGGTCGACGGCCAGACGTTGCCGCCGGCTTCGCCGGAATAGTTGGCGAAAGTGAAGAGACGGGCAATGTCGTAGGACGGCGCTGCCAGCAGGCAAACTGCAGCAAGGGCGATTGCCGTTACGAAGATCAGGTAGCCCGAGAAATCCGTGAGCTTCGCCGTCAGCCCGATCCCCATGTGGTTCACCAGCGCCTGGGCACCGGTAATGATCACCAGGAACAGGATGCGAACGGTGGTGGTATCGGTCAGCCCGAAATAGCTGGTGCCGAACGAGCCCATGAAGAAGTAGTAGGTGCCGACATTGATCGCGCCGAGAACCGTGACAAGACCGAGCAGGTTGAACCAGGCGGTCAGCCAGCCGGTGAAACGGTTGCCGAGGATCGAGCCCCAGTGATAGAGGCCGCCTGCAGTCGGATAGGCCGAGCTGATCTGCGCCATCGCGACAGCGAACACCAGCGAAACGAAGCACCCGAGCGGCCAACCGATGCCGATGGCCGCACCGCCAGCACCCGCCGTGGCTTGAGCCAGCGAGTTGATGCCGCCGGAAAGAATGCAGATGATAGAGAATGAGACCGCAAAGTTCGAGAACGAGCTCATCCGCCGTTCCAGCTCCTGGGCGTAGCCCATGGAGTGCAGGATGTGCATATCCTGCTTTTTGTCGTGATCCGTGTAGTCGGACATGACTTCCCCCTGTTTAGCGATCAGCCGCGGGATTGCGGGTGATCATCCAGTGCCAAAGTGCCCGCGACGTTTTCGCCTTCGGGCTGATCGCAGTTAGACTGCCCCCTGGGATCTTTTTCTTCGTTGTCAGGCGTCCAGGCTTTGCTGGAGAAGCCCCGTCAGATAGTCGGCCACGACCCCTTGACCGTCTTCGTCTGAGATGAGGTCGTTGCGGACCTCGATCATTACATTGCGTAGCCCGTTGGATAGCCCATGCAGGATCAGCGTGTGGGTCACGCCATCCGCAGGGCCATAGGGCTCGTTGCGTTCGATTTTGTAGAGAGGCGAGCCGGTCGATGCGGCGTTCAAAACGCTGTCGGCAAAGCGGCTGTCTTCGTCGTGCAGTATACCAATTTCCACGGTGCGCGTCTTCCCGTGGTACACCGGAGTGAAGCTATGGACTGTTGCAATCACCGTCTCCTGCCCCCTCGCCATGCGATCGCGAATCAGTGCGCGAATGGCGTCGTGGAAAGGAATATACAATGCTTCGGTGCGCATGAGGCGTTCTTCCGCGCTGAGATTGGCATTGCCCGGAATATCGTAGATTTCGCTTCTCGAGGGCATCGCCCCCGGAGACTCCGGCGGCCTGTTGCAATCATAGATCAATCGCGAGAACCGCTGGTAAATGAGCGTGGCATCGAGCGCTTGTGAAATCCCGCGGGCAACTGCCAATGCGCCTGGATCCCATGCGATATGACTTTCCAAGGCCTCGCCGGACAGACCGAGCGTTCCGTAGCGTTCAGGCAGGAGGCGGGACGCATGTTCGCAGATCACAAGCAACGGGCTCTTGCCGGTCGGCCGCTCGACCGAAACGCACCCCCCTTCCGTTTCGCTTAGGACCTTGAACTGAGCAGGCACCACAGCCGCATCCCGATCATTAATAAAGAATGTATAAGAAAAGAATTCTTCAGGTTCCGACGACTGTCAAGCGCATCCTGAAAATTTCTTTTCATGACGGTAGTTGACATGGATTGTGACAGCGTTGTTAACTTTCGGTGGGAAAGTGGCACAAGACCAATCCCGGGGAGCAGATCGCGTGACCGCTGCGTCGAAGACAGTTTCGGACGTAATCCATTCGCATTTTGGCACGCTTACGCGGGCCGAAAAGCAATTGGCTGAGAGCCTGTTGGACAACTACCCCGTCTCCGGACTGGGGAGCATCACGACGATTGCAGAAAATGCCGGCGTATCGACGCCGACAGTCGTGCGCATGGTCCAGAAGTTGGGCTTCAAGGGCTATCCCGACTTCCAGGCGCACCTTCATCAAGAGGTCGAAGCGACGATCTCGAACCCTATCACCAAGCATGACCGCTGGGCCTCCAATGCGCCGGGAACGCACATTCTCAACCGCTTTGCCGACGCAATCATGGGCAACCTGCGTCAGACGCTGAGCGGCCTGGATACGGCCACCTTCAACAGCGTTGCCTCCCTGCTGTCCGATCGCAAGCGCAGCCTCTACTTCGTCGGCGGACGCATTACCGGCGCGCTGGCCGAGTACTTCTTCACCCACATGCAGGTCATTCGACCGAACACGGCGTTGCTGTCATCGAACTCCAGCAGCTGGCCGCAATACGTGCTCAATATGAGTCCCGGCGACCTGCTGGTCATCTTCGACATCCGCCGCTACGAGCAGGAGATGGTCAGCCTCGCGACCGCCGCTCGCAAAAGCGGCGCCGAGATCGTCGTCTTTACCGACCAATGGGGCTCTCCTGCTGCCAAGCTCGCGCGCCACAGCTTCCGCGTGCAGATCGAGGCCCCATCGGCCTGGGACTCGTCTGTCGTCACTCTCTTCATCGTCGAAGCTCTCATCGAAGCCGTTCAGAGCTCGACTTGGGACCAGACGAAAGAACGTATGAAAACCCTGGAGGGCCTATTCGAGCAAACCAGACTTTTCCGCAAACTCAGCTAGGAGGGAAAATAAGACAGATAGATGACGTGAGACGGTCGAGCGAACAGCGTGTTGTAAATGAAACATCGCCGCCAACTGCCTGCTATACAAAGAAAAAAGAACGTCACCAAACTGTCACGAAAGCTTCACGTAACGTCAGTAACAGCATCGTCGGACACTGAAAACCCGAAGGAGAACAACAGTGATCTCTAATATTTCGAAAATGCTTTCGCTTTCTACTGCGATTGTCGTTGCTTCGACTGCAATCGCAGCCGCTGAGCCAAGCGCTGAACTTATCGCTGCCGCCAAGAAGGAAGGCACGCTGACGACGATTGCGCTTCCGCACGACTGGTGCGGCTACGGCGACGTCATTGCCGGCTTCAAGGCTAAGTATGGCCTCGAGGTCAACGAACTGAACCCGGACGCAGGCTCGGGCGACGAAATCGAAGCCATCAAGGCCAACAAGGGTAACACCGGCCCGCAGGCTCCTGACGTCATCGACGTCGGCCTCTCCTTCGGCCCCTCGGCAAAGGCAGACGGCCTGATCCAGCCCTACAAGGTCTCGACCTGGGACTCCATTCCGGACAGTGCCAAGGATGCTGACGGCTTTTGGTACGGCGACTACTACGGTGTTTTGTCGTTCGTCGTGAACACCGACATCGTCAAGGAAGTGCCGAAGGATTGGGCCGACCTGAAAAAGTCGGACTACGCCAACAGCATCGCACTTGCCGGTGATCCGCGCGCGTCGAACCAGGCTGTCCAGGCCGTTTATGCCGCTGGCATCGCAGCCGGTGAAAAGGATGCGACCAAGGCTGGTGAAGCCGGTCTCGCTTACTTCGCCGAACTCAACAAGGCCGGCAACCTCGTTCCTGTGATCGGCAAGTCCGCTTCGCTCGCTCAGGGCTCGACCCCGATCGTCGTTGCGTGGGACTACAATGGTCTCTCCTGGCGCGATACGCTGAAGGGCAACCCGCCGGCTGAAGTCGTCGTTCCGGCATCGGGCGTCGTTGCCGGCGTTTACGTCCAGGCGATCTCCGCCTTTGCTCCGCATCCGAACGCTGCAAAGCTCTGGATGGAATACCTTTACTCGGACGAAGGTCAACTTGGCTGGCTGAAGGGCTATTGCCACCCGATCCGCTTCAACGATCTGGCGAAGAACAAGAAGGTCCCGCAGGCACTTCTCGACAAGCTGCCGCCGGCTGCTTCCTATGAAAAGGCAGTCTTCCCGACGCTCGCCGAGCAGGCTGCTGGCAAGACCGCTATCACCACCAAGTGGGACAGCGTCGTCGGCGCCAACGTCAAGTAATCTCTGACGCAGCACCTCTCCGCCCTCGTGGCGGAGAGGTTTCATTCTTCATTGCCCCGATAAGGCTGTCGTCTATGACCACTGTTTCAACATCCGCGGCCCCAGCCACGCCCATGATAAACCGCGACAGGATCGTAGACTGGCTCGGCATCGCGCCGTTCATGATCTTTGCTGCGATGTTCCTTATCATACCGACGCTTTATCTGGTCGCAGGCGCGTTCCTGACGCCGGAAGGCGACCTGACCCTCAAGAATATCGTCGATCTCTTCACGCCGTCGATCCTCAGCGCCTACTGGATCAGTATCAAGGTGTCCGTGGCATCAGCCTTGGGTGGCGCGCTGATCGGCTTCTTTCTCGCCTGGGCGGTCGTGCTCGGCGGTCTGCCGAACTGGGTTCGTTCGGGCCTCCTGACCTTCTCCGGCGTCGCCTCCAATTTTGCGGGCGTACCGCTTGCATTCGCCTTCCTCGCCACGCTCGGGCGCACCGGGCTCGTGACCGTCCTGCTGCGCGACTGGTTCGGCTTCAATCTCTATTCCACCGGCTTCAACCTGCTGAGCTTCTTCGGGCTAACTCTCACCTACATGTACTTCCAGATCCCGCTGATGGTCCTGATCCTGACGCCGGCGCTCGACGGCATGAAGAAGGAGTGGAAGGAAGCCGCATCGATCCTTGGCGCGACCAATGGCCAGTACTGGCGCATGGTTGCCTTTCCGATCCTCTGGCCGAGCCTGATGGGCACGACGCTGCTTCTCTTCGCGAATGCCTTCGGCGCCATCGCCACCGCCTACGCGCTGACCGGTAGCTCTCTCAACATCGTGCCGATCCTGCTCTATGCACAGATCCGCGGCGACGTGCTTCACAACGCCAACCTGGGCTACGCGCTCGCGCTCGGCATGATCGTCATCACCGGCCTGTCCAACCTCCTCTACATCCTGCTGCGCATGCGCGCTGAACGGTGGCAAAAATGAAGACATCACGCCTTGGAGCCTGGATCGCCATCGCATTCGGCGCGATCTACTTCGTGCTGCCGCTCATTGCCACGATCGAATTCTCGCTACGCATGCGCCGCGGCGCCTACAGTTTCGATGCCTACGCTTCGGTTTTCTCTGAGGCGCAGTTCCGCGAAACCTTCGGCTATTCGATGCTGATGGCGCTGCTGACGATCGTCTTCGGTATGCTGCTCGTGGTGCCGACTGCCTATTGGGTGCGTCTGCGCTTGCCGCAGATCCGCCCGATCGTCGAGTTCATCACGCTGCTGCCACTGGTTATCCCGGCAATCGTGATCGTATTCGGCTATCTTAGAATGTACAACTCTTCCTCGATCCTGCCGCTGACGGGCTCGACGACAGGTACGAACATCCTGCTCGTCCTCTCCTACATGACGCTGTCGCTGCCCTATATGTACCGCGCCGTCGACACCGCCATGCGCGCGATCGACGTCCGCACGCTGACGGAAGCGGCCGAAAGCCTCGGCGCAAGCTGGACGACGATCTTGTTCAAGTGCATTTTCCCGAACGTCATGAGCGGCGTACTCTCGGGCGCCTTCATCACTCTTGCGATCGTCATGGGCGAATTCACCATGGCCGCGCTCCTCAATCGTCCGGCTTTCGGCCCATACCTGCAGCTGGTCGGCGCCAATCGCGCCTACGAGCCGTCGGCGTTGGCCGTCATCGCCTTCTCTATCACTTGGCTCAGCATGGGCCTGCTGCAACTCGTCTCCCGCTTCCACAAAGCCGCCCCGGCTAAGTCGTAAGGTATCTGGTTTCATGGCTTTTCTCGAACTCGCAAACCTCAAGAAATCCTTCGGCGCAACGCAGGTCGTGCATGACTTCAACATGCAGATCGAGAAGGGTGAATTCATCTCGTTCCTCGGCCCGTCGGGCTGCGGCAAGACAACGGTCCTGCGCATGATCGCAGGCTTCGAAGCGCCCTCGGCCGGTCGCATCGCCATCGGCGGCAAAGAGCAAAACAATTTGAAGCCCAACAAGCGCAATATCGGCATGGTTTTCCAGGCCTATGCGCTGTTTCCCAACATGACCGTTCACGACAATGTCGCCTTCGGCCTGAAGGTCGCCGGTGAGCAGGCGACGGAGATCGATCAGCGCGTCAAGGAAATGCTCGGGCTGATCAAGCTCGATCATCTTGCCGACCGCTATCCCTATCAACTGTCTGGTGGACAGCAGCAGCGCGTGGCGCTTGCCCGCGCCCTTGCGGTACGCCCGCAGGTGCTGCTGCTCGACGAGCCACTGTCAGCCCTTGACGCCAAGATCCGCGTGTCGTTGCGCGAGGAAATCCGCGCCATCCAGCAGAAGCTCGGCATCACCACCGTCTTCGTGACGCACGACCAGGAAGAGGCCCTCTCGATCTCCGACCGTATCGTCGTCATGAACGCCGGCCGTGCCGACCAAATCGGAACGCCATTCGAGATCTACAACACGCCGGCAACGCGCTTCGTCGCCTCCTTCGTCGGCACGCTCAACATGATCGAGGCGAAGGTCGTCGATCCGGCCGCCAACCGTATCCAGATCGGCGATCAGGGCGTGACCTTGAAGCAGTCGGTCGCCGCCTTCAAGGCTGGTGATACCGTCTCGCTGGCCCTGCGTCCGGAGGCCGGATCGCTGGCTGAGGGAACGCCAAGCGATACGAAGCTGACCGGTCAGGTCGTGTCCGCCCACTTCCTCGGTTCTGTCATCCGTACGCGCATGAACGTCGGCGGCAACGTCATCTCCTTCGACATGTTCAACAGCCCCGGCGTAACGCCCCCGGCCGCGGGCGAGACCGTTACGCTTCGCTTCATGGCGGCCGACCTCCTCGTCATCCGCGACTGACCACGCGGGCAGGGCCGCGCTCATGTTTTGCGGCTTTGCCACACTCGCTTCCGCATTTCCGGGCGCTGCATCTTGCGGCGCCGGAAATTGCTTGGAATAGCGACCTTGATGCGCAACGACAGCTGAAACGTTTTCGTTCAGCAAAGTCAGCACCATACCCCCTGCCATGACCGCACCGGCATGGCCTCAAACCGGATGTTTCAATGATTACCTGCTATCTGCGTTACACGATCGACCCTTACAAGATCGCCGAATTCGAGGAGTATGCTCGACTCTGGATCCCGATCGTCAATCGAATGGGCGGCACGCATCACGGTTATTTCCTGCCGTCCGAGGGCGCCAACAACATTGCTATCGCGCTGTTCTCGTTCCCGAGCTTCGCGGCCTACGAAGATTACCGTACCCGCATGGCAGCCGACCCGGAATCCCAGGCCGCGTTCGATCTCGATAAACGTAACCGAAGCATCATCAGCTACGAGCGCAGTTTCATGCGGCCCGTCCTTGGCTGATCGGTAGAAACGAAAGACCCCGCTCGATGGCGGGGCCTTTGGTTCGTGGCGGGCCTAGCGGATCGCCTTGTCATTTGCATCGAAGCGATGCATGTGGGCCGTATCCGGCGTCGCATAGACGAACTCATCGGGCTCGTACTTGTGCTCGCCAAAGAGCCGCGCGGTGATGAGACCGCACTGTTCGGATTCCAGATAGATGATCGTGTCCGCCCCGAGATGTTCGACATGGACGACCTTCGCCCGCCAAGTGCCATGTTCGCGCGAAAGGGTCAGATGCTCCGGGCGGACGCCAACGGTCTTTGCGCCGGCATCGGCGACCTTGTCGCCCGGAATGAAGTTCATCATCGGCGAACCGATGAAGCCCGCGACGAAGACGTTTGCGGGGCGGTTGTAGAGCTCCATCGGCGAGCCGACCTGCTCGACCGCGCCGGCATTCAGCACCACGATCTTGTCGGCAAGCGTCATCGCCTCGACCTGGTCGTGGGTGACGTAGATCATCGTTGCCTTGAGGCTGCGGTGCAGGCGCGCGATCTCGAGACGCGTCTGGACACGCAAGGCGGCATCGAGGTTCGACAGCGGCTCGTCGAAAAGGAAGAGCGCCGGCTCTCGGACGATCGCGCGGCCAATGGCGACACGCTGGCGCTGACCACCGGAAAGCTCGGCCGGGCGCCGGGCGAGATACGGTTCGAGCGACAGCATCGACGATGCCTTGTTCACCCGCTTGTCGACCTCGTCCTTCGGCGTGCCGGCCTGCTTGAGACCGAGGCCCATGTTGTCCTTGACCGTCAGGTGCGGATAGAGCGCATAGGACTGGAACACCATCGCGATACCGCGCTTGGCGGGAGGCGTCAGCGTCTCATCCTTGCCATTGATGAGAACGGCGCCCGAGGTGACGTCCTCCAATCCGGCAATGCTGCGCAGAAGCGTCGATTTTCCGCAACCCGAAGGTCCAACGAAAATAACGAACTCGCCGTCCTTGACCTCCAGGTCGATGCCCTTCAGCACTTCGTGCGTGCCGTAAGTCTTGCGGATGGATTTGAGTTGAAGCGATCCCACTCGTCGTATTCCTTATCGTTTGGCCGGCTCTTGGAGCTTGACGGCTTGTCCGGTACGCACGCTTTCGTCGGCGGCGAGGCAGATGCGCAACGAAGCGACGGCGTCTGCCATGTGGCGGTTGAGGTCGATGTCCTCGCGAATAGCCTTCAGCATAAAGGCCTGCTCGCGGTCGCAGAGTTCCTGATGGCCAGGTTCTCCCGCCATCGTCATATCCTCGTCCGGCCTGAGGAACTTGCCATCAGGTCCGGTCCCCGCCGTGTGCAGACGAATGACCGAGGTCTTGGTGTGAGCGTCGATGTCGTCAGACTTGGCGTTCGGGTCCATCACGATCGACACAGATCCCTTCGGCGACATGATGTCCTTCACGAAGAACGCCGTTTCCGAGATCATCGGGCCCCAGCCGGCTTCATACCAGCCGACTGAACCATCCTCGAACAGCACCTGCAGCTGGCCGTAGTTGTACATATCGGGCGCGATTTCGTCCGAAAGGCGCAGTCCCATGCCGCGCACCTCGACCGGCTTGGCGTCGGTGATCTGGCACATGACATCGACATAATGCACGCCGCAATCGACGATTGGCGACGTCGTCTGCATCAGTGACTTGTGGGTTTCCCAAGTGGGGCCGCTGGACTGCTGGTTGAGATTCATGCGGAAGACATACGGCCCGCCGAGCTTGCGCGCTTCCTCGATCAGCCGCATCCAGGACGGGTGGTGACGGAGGATGTAGCCGATCACCAGCTTCCGCCCAGCCTTCTTTGCCGCCGCGACCACACGTTCCGCATCGGCGACCGTTGTCGCCAGCGGCTTCTCGACGAAGACGTCGCAACCCGCCTCGAAGGCAGCGACCGCATAATCGGCGTGCGTGTCCGAGTAGGTGCAGATGGCGCAGAGATCAGGCTTCAACTCGGTGAGCGCCATCTTGAAATCCGAATGGATCTTGTAACCCCTCAGTTCCTCCGGCAGATCAGGCATCGAGCGGTTGACCAGCCCGACAATCTCGAAGCCGGGATTGCTGTGATAGGCCAGCGCATGGCTGCGTCCCATGTTGCCGAGGCCGGCAACCAGGACGCGGATTGGCGTGTCGGATGCACTCACTTGACCGCTCCCGATGTAATGCCGCGGATCAACTGCCGCGAGAAGATGACATAAAGGACGAGGATCGGCAGGATCGCCAGCGACAGCGCGGCAAGCACGGCGTTCCAATTGGTCACGAACTGCCCGATAAAAATCTGCGAGCCGAGAGTAACGGTCTTGGTTGCTTCGGATGGCGCCAGGATAAGCGGGAACCAGAGGTCGTTCCAGATCGGGATCATCGTGAAGACGGCAACCGTTGCCATGGCCGGGCGTACCAACGGCAGCACCAGCCGGAAGAAAATCGAATATTCCGAGAGCCCGTCGATGCGACCGGCATTCTTTAGGTCATCGGAAACCGTCCGCATGAATTCCGACAGGATGAAGATCGCCAGCGGAATGCCCTGAGCCGTGTAGACGAGGATCAGCGCCGTCAGCGTGTTGACGAGGCCAGCGGCTACCATGCCTTGGAGAATGGCGACTGTGCCGAGGCGAATCGGGATCATGATGCCGATCGCCATGTAAAGACCAGTCAGTGTGTTGCCCCTGAACTTGTATTCCGAGAGCGCGAAGGCCGCCATCGCTCCGAACAACAGCACGAAGAAGATCGAAACGACGGTTACGATGAAGCTGTTCTGGAAGTAGGTGGCGAAGTCGCCCTGCCCCAGCACGGTCTGATAACCGACAAGGCTGAAGGTCGAGGGCGTAGGTACCTGCATCGGCGAACGGAAGATCGCGTTGCGGTCCTTGAACGAGTTGATGATCGTCAGGAACACCGGGAAGATGGCAACAAGCGTATAGCCGATGAGCGCCAGGTGGACGAGGCCGGTGCGGATGGGGGATGTGCGTGCTCTATTGGACATGACACACTCCTCAGAATTGGTACCGGCGCAGGCGCCGCTGGATAGCAAAGAGATAGAACGACACGCCGGCGAGGATGATCAGGAACATGGCCGTCGCGATCGTGGCGCCCATTGAGCGGTCGCCGAGCTGGAGCTGGAAACCGAAGAAGGTGCGGTAAAGCAGCGTGCCGAGAATATCGGTCGACATGTCGGGGCCAGCAAGTGCGCCTTGTACCGTGTAGATCAGGTCAAAGGCATTGAAGTTGCCGACGAAAGTCAGGATCGAAATGATGCCGATGGCCGGCAGGATGAGCGGCAGCTTGATCTTCCAGAACTGTGCCCAGCCGGTGATGCCGTCGCACTCGGCGGCCTCGATCACTTCTTCCGGGATGCTGAGCAGCGCAGCGTAGATCAGCATCATCGGAATGCCGATATATTGCCAATTGGAGATCAGCGACACAGCGATCAGCGCCGGTCCGGATTGCCCGAGCCATGGGGCGAAAAGCGACTTCATGCCAACGAGGCTCATCAGCCACGGAGCAACGCCCCAGATCGGCGACAGGATGAGCTTCCAGATGAAACCGACGATCACAAAGGAAAGCAACGTCGGCAGGAACATCGCCGTGCGGTAGAACGCCACGAAGCGAAGCCGCGGCGTCGACAGCAGCGCGGCCAGCGCGATGCCGATCGGGTTCTGCACACACATGTGAATAAGGAAGAAGATGAAGTTGTTGACCAGCGCATTCCAGAAGTCGCGTGCCCAGCGCGCATCGCCGAACAACACCTTGTAGTTCGCGAGCCCGACGAAGGCAGGCGCGCCGTCGACGGTGTTGTAGAACGAAAGCCTCAGCGTTTCGATCAGCGGCAGGATCATGATCGCCGAATAGACGACGAATGCCGGGAAAAGAAAGACGCCGATGTGCCAGCGCACCGGGCGACTGATGGGAACGACATCGATAGCGGATTCGGCTTCGCTCATGGCTTTTGCCTGTTCTTCTTGGCTGCACCTGTGGCGCAGCGCGTCTGACACTGCGGGCAGAACGCCCGTCCCTCTAGTCGTCTCCCCGTCGCTTCGGGTTTCGAAGGCGGCGGGGAGAGGAACAGCGGATACGAAATTGGCTTTGAGCCGAAGTGAGGGACGGCTGGCGCCGCCCCTCAGCTTTCATCACTTGCCTGGCTTGTACCAGCCGTCGAGGCCCTTCTGGAGCTTCTCGGCAGCCACCTGCGGCGTATCCGTGCCGTTGACGACGTTCGCCGACTCAATCCAGGTCTCGTTTTCGAGGTTCGGCGTGCCGCGCCCCAGGATCTGATAGGTCGAGCGGATTGTCGACTTGTACGGGCCGCGCCAGGAAACGAACTCCTGAGCCAGCGGATCGGTCATCTTGACCGGGTTCGAATTCAGGCTGAAGAACCCCGGCAGCGAGTTCGCGTAGATGTCGGCGAATTCGCTGGAAGCAACCCAGCTCAGGAACTTCTTGGCTTCTTCGGCATGCGTGCTCTTGGCATTCAGAGCGACGCCGATATCCGGATGATCGGAGATATAGCCCTGGTCGCCGGCCTTCGGAACCGGCGGCGGGAAGGCACCCATCTTGAACTGCGCCTGGCTGTTGAACAGCGCGATTTCCCAGGAACCGGCCGGGTAGATCGCCGCACGACCGAGCGTGAAGAGGTTCTGGCTGTCAGAGTAGGTCTGCGCTTCGAAGCCGTCGCCGAGGTAAGGCTTCCACTTGGCAAGCTCCTCGTAGGGCTTGACCCAGCCGGCATCCGTCAGCTTCTGCTTGCCCTCGATCAACGACAAACGACCTTCTTCGCCCTTCCAGTAGTTCGGGCCGATGTTCTGGTAGCCCATGGTTGCGGCTTCCCAGAGGTCCTTCGTGCCCATGGCGAGCGGGATGTAGGTGCCGTCTGCCTTGATCTTTTCGAGCGCGGCAAAGAACTCGTCCTCCGTCTTTGGAACGGAGATGCCGAGCTTGTCGAACGCATCCTTGTTGTAGATGAAGCCGTGGATGACCGAGGCCATCGGCACGCAGAAAGTGGACTTGCCGTCGTCGGTCGACCAGGCAGCCTTTGCAACCGGCGTGAAGTTCTCCATGCCAGCCAGGCTGGTCAGATCGACGAGTTGCTTCTTCTTGAACAGTTCGAGCGATGTATCGAACGGACGGCAGGTGATGATGTCACCGGCCGAGCCGGCGTCGAGCTTGGCATTCAGCGAAGCGTTGTACTCGGTCGGCGCCGTCGGCGAGAAGACGATCTTGATACCCGGGTTCTTGGCTTCGAATGCCGGGATGATCTTCTCCTGCCAGATCTGCAGGTCGTCGTTACGCCAGCTTTCGACCGTCAGCGTGACGTCGGCGGCATGAGCAAAGCCCACGGATGTCAGCAGGCTCGAGGCCAGCAGGAAGCCTTTCAGTGCGGTGTTCTTCATTTCCCTCTCCTGTTTTGAGCGCCGATGAGGCGCTGTTCTTGACCTGAAACGAGCGGTTGCGTGCATGAGATGGCACCCACCGCCCCCTGAGGGCCGTCAGCAACTGCCGGCCCGAAAGCTCAAATCGGCTCGGCGGGCAAAGCACCCGTCGACCAGATAGCGCACCCGACCGAAAACCGGCCCGGCACAGCGACGAAAGGGAAAACTGATTGCGAAAAGCGACTTGAGAGCGACTGAGCCGCTACAGCCGGATCCACATTCCATCGAGTGGCCCGGCTTATCTTTATCCTGCCGGTTTATCGCTGCCCGATGCGCTGTTCCCTTTGATGGAATTAAGTCCAAAAAAATACCAATTGTCCAGCCAATTTTAACGTTTCGACGACAGAAAAACGCCATTAAAAATTTTATTATTTAAAATCAATATGATAATAAGATGAATTTTTAAGTCTCTTTGGGCTTGGTAAATGGTATTTTTTTGGTATTGTAATGAAAACAAGGGAAATGAGCGGATTTTTTTGGTGGTTCAATGACAGAACTTACGATCGGCATTGATGGCGGCGGCTCCAGCTGCCGCGCCGCAGTCACGGATGCGACAGGACGTATCCTGGGCCGTGGCACGGCCGGCCCATCGAACATCCTGTCCGACCTTGATAGCTCGCTGCTCAACATCGTCGCGTCGGCGAAAAACGCATTGAGCGACGCCGGTCTCTTGCCTGAAACCGCTTCCAGCGTTGCGGCCGTCATTGGCGTCGCCGGCGCAAATGTGGGCGACTATGCCGCGCGCATCGAGCGTGCCTTGCCCTTTGCCAGACGTCGTGTCGTCACCGATGCGACGACGGCACTCCAGGGAGCGCTCGGCGATTGCGACGGCGTGATTGGCGCCTTCGGCACCGGCTCTGTCTACAATGCCCGCCGCGACGGAAAGCTTTACGGCATCGGCGGATGGGGATTCGTTGTCGGTGACCAGGCAAGCGGCGCCCGCCTCGGTCGCGACCTTCTGGAGCAGTCTCTGCTCGCCCATGACGGTGTGCGCCCCCCCTCGCCGGTCACCCAGACGGTCATGGCCGAGTATGGCGATGATCCCGAGCGCGTCGTCGAGTTTGCCCATGTCTCCCGTCCCAATGACTTCGCCCGCTATGCGCCCGTCGTCTTTGAGGCTGCCGCGAAAGGCGATCCGGTTGCGACGGCGATCGTGCAGAACGCGGCAGCCTCGATCGGCGAGAGCCTGGATGCCCTGCTTTGGCCGGAATGCCACGCCATCTGCCTGCTCGGCGGCCTGGCCAAGGCTTATCGTCCGTGGATTGCAGAGCGCCACATCGCCTTGCTGCAAGAGCCGAAGGGCGATGTCCTGCAGGGCGCCATCGAGCTCGCAGTGAAGTTCTTGCGCGAGGAAGGAAGAGGCGCGGCATGACGGATGATTTTGCAAGCCTCCTTTCCCCCGAGCGCCTTCAGGCCGGCGGCACCGGCCCGCTTTACGTCAAACTGCGGCGCACGCTGGAAGATGCCATCCGCACGGGCACGCTCAGCCACGGCGATGCCCTGCCGCCCGAGCGCGACATCGCCGAATTTGCGACGGTCAGCCGGGTCACGGTGCGCAAGGCGATCGATGAACTCGTCGCCGACGGCCTGCTTGTCCGCCGTCACGGCTCCGGCACCTTCGTGACCAAGCCGGTATCGAAGGTCGAACAGCGCCTCTCGCAGCTCACCTCCTTTACCGAGGATATGGCTCGGCGTGGAATGACCTCGCGCTCCGAATGGCTGCACAAGGGCATTCATACGCCCTCGCCGGATGAAATGATGATTCTCGGCCTCGCGACCGATGTCAGGGTCTCGCGCCTTAGCCGTCTGCGCATCGCCGACGACCAGCCGCTGGCAATTGAAAACGCCAGCGTTTCCGGCGAATTCCTGCCGGATCCCTTCGTTGTGACAACGTCGCTCTATGCAGAACTCGAGCGTCGCCAGGTCCGTCCGGTGCGTGCCGTTCAGAGGATTTCGGCGACCAACATGAAAGAGGCCGATGCGCACTTGCTCGGCGTCCCCGTCGGCGCAGCAGGACTGTCGATCGAACGTATCTCCTATCTGGGCTCCGGGCGCGCAGTCGAATTCACCCGCTCGCTCTACCGCGGTGATGCCTATGATTTCGTCGCCGAACTCACAACCGGTGCGCCGTGATGCCTGGTCGGATTGAAGAGACGGCGATGCGCCTCTATTGATTGCACCCATGACATCTCGCATCAGGATCCTCGACACCATCTCCGATCCCGGAAATCCGGCAAAGCCGAACGACGACAGCTTCGGGCACAACGAGGCTTGCGCCTTCGTCATCGATGGTGCGACGGGCCTCGGCGATCGCCAATATATGGATGAGGCAGGCAGCGACGCCGCGTGGATCGCGCGGCATTTCGCACGCGGTTTTCAAGATCAGATCACCCGCGACACCGACATCTCGCAGGTTGCGCGCAGCCTGTCGCTGGCAGCCCGTGCGGAATTTCTCCGCCACAACGAGAATGTGCCGCGCTACGCCTGGCCGTTGACCGCCTTTGCCATGCTGCATCAAACACGCGACGGCTTCCATTTCATCGGCCTCGGCGACTCTTGTCTCTTTCTGCTGCAAGAAGATGGCTCAGCCACGATGTACATGGCGATCCCGGGTGCCTATGAATATGAGCAGAACCAAGCGCGAAAGCACATTGCGCGAACGGGCGGCATCACGAAGGAAGGTGGCGCGCTCGGCAATCCCGAGACCCTCACGTTGTTGCGCCAGCACCGCGAGCGGCAGAATACGCCAGAGAGCGGCGTCTGGACCCTCGGCCTCGTACCGGAGGCGGCCAACCACCTGGTCTCCGAGCCGCTTGATATTAAAGGCAGGGCGCACGCTATCGTCTGCAGCGACGGTTTTTCGGACCTCGCGGTCCTTTACGCGGCCTATGATTCGGCAGGCTTAGTGCGCACCGCACGCGAGAAGGGTCTGCGGCCAATGCTTGACGAACTCAGGCGCTTCGAACGCGAGATTGATCCTGAGGGGTTGCGCTATCCGCGCTACAAACAAAGTGACGACACAACGGCGCTGCTTGTCGAGTTAGCGCCCGACACGTGAGGCGATTTTCGATTCAGATTCAGTTCGTTGCGACCAGAACCTGAATCAATCTATCCGACACTTGAATCAAATACTGAAGACGCAGCCGATCAGGCCGCGTCTTCGATTTCCTCGTCACGCTTGCGCGGCACGTAGTTGAGAACCGGGCCGAGCCAGCGCTCGACCTCAGCAACGTCCATGCCCTTGCGGGTGGCGTAGTCCTCGACCTGATCCCGCTCCACCTTGGCGACGCCGAAGTAGTAAGCGTCGGGGTGACCGATGTAGATGCCCGAAACGGAAGAGCCCGGCCACATTGCGTAGCTTTCAGTCAGCTTCACCCCAGCCGCCTTCTCGGCATCGAGCAAGCCGAACAGCGTCTTCTTCTCGGTATGGTCAGGCTGCGCCGGATAACCCGGAGCAGGACGGATACCGGCGTATTCCTCGGTAATGAGCTGCTCGTTACTCAGATACTCGTCCTTGGCGTAGCCCCAGTATTCGCGGCGAACCTGCTCGTGCATGCGCTCGGCAAAGGCTTCTGCAAAGCGATCAGCCAGCGCCTTTACGAGGATCGACGAATAGTCGTCGTTGGCCCGTTCAAAGCGTTCCGCAATCGCGACCTCCTCGATACCAGCCGTGACGACGAAGCCGCCGACATAGTCCTGAACGCCGCTTTCGACAGGTGCAACGAAGTCCGACAGTGCGACGTTCGGCCGGCCATCACGCTTCGACAGCTGCTGGCGCAGCGTGAAGAAGGTGGCAAGCTCATCCTTGCGGCTGTCGTCCTTGAACAGACGGATATCATCGCCGACCGCGTTCGCCGGCCAGAAGCCGATGACCGCACGCGGATGGAACCACTTCTCCTCGATGATCTTCGCCAGCATCGCCTGCGCATCGGCCCACAGCTGGCGTGCCGCCTCGCCCTGCTTCTCGTCTTCCAGAATTGCCGGGAAACGGCCGCGCAGTTCCCAGGTCTGGAAGAACGGCGTCCAGTCGATGTACTTGGCGATCTTCGCGAGATCGTAGCCGTCGAAGACCTTGGTACCGAGGAAGCTCGGCTTGGTCGGCTTGTAAGCCGTCCAATCGACCTGCTGCACGTTTTCGCGGGCTCGTGCCAGCGGCAGACGCACCTTCTCGGCCTCGCTGCGCGCATGCGCGGCGGCCACCTTCGCATATTCGGCGCGGATATCGGCCACGTAGCCGTCGCGGCCCTCGGGCGACAGCAGCGATGAGACGACACCAACGGCGCGGCTGGCATCCGTCACGTAGACAGCCTGCCCCTTGTTATAGCCAGGATGGATCTTGACCGCCGTGTGAACGCGGCTCGTCGTTGCACCGCCGATCAACAGCGGCAGATCCAGTCCCTGCCGCTCCATTTCAGCGGCGACATGCACCATTTCGTCGAGCGACGGCGTGATCAGGCCGGAAAGACCGATGACATCGACCTTCTCGGCAACAGCCGTTTCGAGGATCTTCGTTGCCGGTACCATGACGCCGAGATCGATGATCTCGTAATTGTTGCAGGCGAGCACGACACCGACGATGTTCTTGCCGATATCGTGGACATCGCCCTTCACGGTCGCCATGAGAATCTTGCCGGCAGCCTTACGGTCGTCGCCGCCGTTCCGGCGTTTCTCTTCCTCCATGTAGGGAAGCAGCACGGCAACCGCCTGCTTCATTACGCGGGCAGATTTGACGACCTGCGGCAGGAACATCTTGCCGGAGCCAAAGAGATCGCCGACCACGTTCATGCCGGCCATCAGCGGGCCTTCGATGACGTGCAGCGGCCGCGCGGCCTGCTGACGGGCTTCCTCGGTGTCGGCCTCGATGTATTCGGTGATGCCGTTGACCAGCGCATGCTCCAGCCGCTTCGCGACGGGCCATTCGCGCCAGGAAAGATCCTGTGCCTTTGCTTCTCTTGTGCCAGCGCCACGGAAGCGTTCGGCCACCTCAAGTAGCCGCTCGGTCGCATCGGCGCGGCGGTTCAGCACCACGTCTTCGCAGGCTTCGCGCAGTTCCGGATCGATCTGGTCGTAAACGGCAAGCTGCCCGGCGTTGACGATCCCCATGTCCATGCCCGCCTGGATGGCGTGGTAGAGGAACACGGCATGCATCGCCTCGCGCACCGGCTCGTTGCCGCGAAACGAGAAGGACAGGTTCGAGACGCCGCCTGAGATATGCACCAGCGGCATCGTCTTGCGGATCGTCCGCGTCGCCTCGATGAAGTCGACGCCGTAATTGTTGTGCTCCTCGATACCGGTCGCGACCGCAAAGACGTTCGGATCGAAGATGATGTCTTCGGGCGGGAAGCCCGCCTTTTCGGTCAAGAGCTTGTAGGCGCGAGCGCAGATCTCGACCTTGCGCTCGTAGCTGTCTGCCTGCCCCGTCTCATCGAAGGCCATGACCACGACGGCCGCGCCATAAGCGTGCAGCAACTTTGCCTGGGCGAGGAAGTTCTCTTCGCCTTCCTTGAGCGAGATCGAGTTGACGATCGGCTTGCCCTGAACGCGCTTCAAACCGGATTCGATGATCGAAAACTTCGACGAGTCGATCATGACAGGCACGCGAGCGATATCGGGCTCAGCCGCGATCAAGTTCAGGAACTCGACCATCGCCCTTTCGGAATCGATCAGCCCCTCGTCCATGTTGATGTCGATGATCTGCGCGCCGTTTTCCACCTGGTCGCGCGCCACATCGAGTGCTGCCGTGTAGTCGGCATTGGTGATCAGCTTGCGGAACCTCGCGGAACCCGTGACGTTGGTGCGCTCGCCGACGTTGACGAACGGAATGTCCTTGGTCAACTCGAAGGGCTCGAGACCCGACAGCGACATAAAGGGGCGATGCTCGGGGATCGGACGCGGCTTGTACTTGGCGACGACTTCGGCAATCGCCTGGATATGTTCCGGCGTCGAACCGCAGCAGCCGCCAACGATGTTGACGAGGCCTTCGCGCGCAAAGCTCTCGATCTGCGCCGCCATCAATTCCGGCGTCTCGTCATACTGGCCGAACTCGTTCGGCAGGCCGGCATTCGGATAGGCGCAGATGAAGGTGTCGGCAACGCCTGACAGCTCCTGCAGGTGCGGACGCATGGCGTTGGCGCCGAGCGCGCAGTTGAGGCCGATCGTGAACGGATTGGCGTGACGCACCGAATTCCAGAAGGCGGACGGCGTTTGGCCGGACAGCGTACGGCCGGAAAGATCGGTGATCGTGCCCGAGATCATCACCGGCAGGCGGATTCCCTTCGCCTCGAAGCGCTCCTCGCAGGCAAAGATTGCGGCCTTGGCGTTCAGCGTGTCGAAGATAGTCTCGATCAGGATAATGTCGGCGCCGCCGTCGATCAGGCCGTCTATCTGCTCGCCATAGGCGATGCGCAGATCGTCGAAGCTGACGGCGCGGAAGCCCGGATTGTTGACGTCGGGCGAAATCGAGGCGGTGCGGTTCGTCGGGCCGATGGCACCGGCGACGAAGCGGCGGCGGCCATCCTCGCGCTCGGCGCGGACTGCCGCACGGCGCACGATCTCGGCGCCTTCCTTGTTGAGGGCGTAAACCTCGCCTTCCATCGCATAATCGGCCTGTGCAATGCGTGTCGACGAGAACGTATTCGTCTCGAGAATATCGGCACCGGCCTTGGCATATTTGTAATGGATCTCTTCGATCGCATCCGGCTGCGTCAGGATCAGAAGGTCGTTGTTGCCCTTCTGGTGGCAGGCACAGCCAATGAAGCGGTCGCCGCGGAAATGGTCTTCATCGAAGCCCAGCCCCTGGATCTGCGTGCCCATGGCACCGTCAAGAACAAGGATACGTTCGCTGGCGGCTTTCTTGAGCGCCGCAAACACTTCACTTCCGTCGCGCTTTGCCCCTTCGGAACCAAACAGAGTATCAAACACGGGCGGACTCCTTGACGTCGTTACAGGCCAATTGACCAAATCACATAAAGATATCTTTATGTCAATATATGCCTCGCATGTGGCACCTTTGCGGCGCTGGGCAGATGACAGACTCGGGTGGCCCCTATATAGGCGGTTGCGAAGGCTTTGTGCACGAAATCGGAGGAGTATCATGGCACATGCAATCGGCGACGCCGCGCTCGGAAACTGGACCACCCGCGCATACCACCGCAATTGGCTGCTTGCACAGGCAAACGGGCTCTTCGATTTCTTCCAGCACAACTCCGTCAACCCGAAGGGCGGTTTCTTCGATCTCGACGACACCGGCAAGCCGCTCAATGCCGCCGGCCAGGTCCGCCCGATCCATATAGCCTCCCGGGCCATTCACTGCTTTGCGATCGGCACCCTCCTCGGCCGTCCCGGTGCCGCCGGCGTCGTGGATCACGGTATGCAGTACATCTGGAAGCATCACCGCGACACCAAGAACGGTGGCTACTTCTGGTCACTCGACGACAACGGCCCCGTCGATTCAAACAAGCAGGGCTACGGCCATGCCTTCGTCCTGCTTGCAGCCTCCTCTGCCAAGACGGTTGGCCATCCGCTTGCCGACGGCATGCTTGCCGACATCACCGACGTCCTGAACACCAAGTTCTGGGAAGCCACGCACGGCGCCATCGCCGAGGAGTTTACTGCCGACTGGCAACCGCTCGACGGCGGCAACTACCGCGGCCAGAACTCCAACATGCACCTGACCGAAGCGCTGATGGCTGCCTTCGAGGCAACTGGTAACCGCGACTATCTGGCCAAGGCCGAAAGCATTGCCGACCTCGTCATCCGTCGCGCAGCCGGTTCTGTCGGCTGGCGCGTCGCCGAGCACTTCAGCACCGATTGGGGCCTCGACAAGGACTACTATCATCCGAACGAAATGTTCCGCCCTGCAGGTACTACCCCCGGCCATTGGCTGGAATGGACCCGTCTCATTCTTCAACTCTGGGTGCTCGGCAACAAGAAGCATGACTGGATGCCGGATGCGGCCAAGAGCCTGTTCTCGCAGTCGATCGCCCTCGGCTGGGACGACAATAAGGGCGGCTTCTTCTATACGCTCGACTGGCAAGACAAGCCCGCCAAACGCAACAAACTGTGGTGGCCTGCTTGCGAGGGTGCCGGCGCCGCGCATTTCCTGAACGAACATCTGCCGAGTGACTATCACGAGGAGCACTACCGCAGGATCTGGAACGTGATCGAGCGCTCCTTCATCGATCACAAGAATGGCGGCTGGCATGAGGAGCTAACGGAAGACCTAGTGCCTGCCCATACGATCTTCCCTGGCAAGGGCGACATCTACCACGCCCTGCAGGCCTGCCTGATCCCCCTCTTCCCGGCAACCGGCAGCCTGACCAAGGTCATTCCCGAAGCGGGCGGCAAGATCTGATTTGAAGCGAGCGCCACCTCAATGGCGCTGGACTATCATTTCAAGTGATATCGCGTCGGTGCCGTGACTTGAGCGGAGGGTTCGATGCGGCGCACCGGCGCAAACGACGACGCGCGTGGAATGGCTGTGCAATAGAGAAACAAATCGGTACGAGGTTTGGTTTATGAGGCGGATTCCAACGACCAATTGGGCGGCAAGCTTTTCCTATGGCTTTCGAGACTGCCTCTACCCGTCTTCTATGGATGCGGTTTGCGAAATCGTGGCCCGATCGCCAAAGATAAAGGCCGTGGGCTCAGGCCACTCATTCAATGCAATCGCCGATGGTGAAGTTGCCCTGTCGCTTGCCGAGCTACCGATCAACCCTGTCATCGAAGGCGATGGAACACAGGTTTCCATAGGCGCTCATTGCACCTACGGAGAGCTTGCGCTTTTCCTCCATCGCCATCATCTGGCCGTTCATAATCTAGCCTCGTTGCCGCATATTTCGATCGCCGGAGCAATTGCCACGGCAACGCATGGGTCAGGCAACGGGAACGGCAATCTGGCAACTGCGGTTTCCGGGCTCGAAATTGTTTCAGGCGACGGCCGCCTCGTAAACGTGGCACGCGGCGATGCCGATTTCCCGGGAATGGTGGTGCATCTGGGCGCGCTTGGCGTCGTTACGCGCGTAACGCTTGACGTCCAGCCAGAGTTTCAGGTCGCGCAGTGCGTCTACGAAGGATTGACCTGGGACAAGCTGTTGGCCAACCTCGATGAGATCATGGCCGCAGGCTACAGCGTGAGCGTGTTCACGCAATGGGGTCAACAAGCGGGATCGATTTGGGTCAAGAGAACAGCATCAGCCAATGAATGGCCCGCCGCCATCTATGGCGCAGCACGAGCGATGGTCAAGAGGCATCCCATAAGCGGATTGGATGCGCAAAATTCCACGGAACAGTTGGGGCAGTATGGCCGATGGTCCGATAGGCTCCCGCACTTCAAGATGGGGTTCACGCCCAGCAGTGGTGAGGAGATACAGTCCGAGTTCCACCTTCCACGGGAATATGGAGTGGCCGCCATCGACGCGTTGCTGTCAATCCGTGAAAGGTTTGCGCATCTGGTGCAAGCAGCGGAATTCCGAACGGTCGCAGCGGATGAGTTGTGGCTCAGTCCTCAATATCACCGCGACACCCTGTCGATCCACTTTACCTGGATTCGGGATCAGGAGGCCGTGAACGCGGCTGTGGAGCACATTGAGCAGACCCTGTCGCGTTTCATGGCCCTGCCGCACTGGGGTAAGGTCTTCACCCGGCGTCACATCGGGGCCAAATATGAAAAGCTTCCCGAGTTTGTCCGCCTTCGAGACAGGATGGATCCGGAACGGACGTTCTCTAACCTATGGTTGGAAGATGCGATACTCGGCTCGAGTGGAAACTGAGCTCTGCCGCGAACGAGGTTGTCTACGTCGGCTCGCTCGACTGCAGCCGTCCGCCCCATTCAAGAAAATTGCTCGTAGCGTAAACCTGGTGTGTCAAAACACACCAGGCGAAACCGCAGTCATGCCAGGCGAAGTGCTTCGATGTCCTTCGCCAGCATCAGTGCCAGCGCCTCGACCGCAAGATTGTGGTCGTCCCGTTGCGGCAGTCCAGATACGGTGACAGCGCCGATGCAACCAGTACCCTTCACATTGATCGGGAAGCTGCCGCCGTGCGGAGCATAATCGGCATCGGCGAGACCATTGTCGGCAACCGTCTTGCCCTTCTGCTTGAGATCGAGACCGATCGCATAGCTGCTCCTGAAATAGCGCAGCACCAGATTGCGTTTGCGCCGCACCCATTGAACGTTGTCAGGCGTGACGCCGGGGAGAGCAGCATAAAAGACCGGCATTGAATGCAGCGTGACATCAATCGCGATGCCGAGACCGCGCTCGGTTCCAAGCTCCTGCAGGAGCTTGCCGAGCTGCCATGCGGTCGTGAGATCGAAGGCGTCGAAACTCAACACCTCTTCCTGTTCTGCGATCCGGTTGAGGTCTTCGTCGGGCATGGTCACGGGTGCTTCCTCTCCTGCAATGCTTTTTCCTGAACAAATGCAAGCGGAATGGAAAAGTAAAGCGGAATCGTGGCGATGCCCGGGAGCTTACAATTTGGGCGTCAGCATTTCGAAGCGGTCGCGGATCGTCGAACAGGTATCACCGCCAAGACGCGCAATGGCATCGATCTCTGCGGGATCGACGCGCAGCCGGTCGGGGTCAACGACGCCGTCGCGATAGTGCGCATAGACGATTTCACCCATGATGATCTGCCGCGACTTCCCGAGCTCCAGCGTGACGTGGCGCCTGCACTCGAAGGCTGCTGGGGCTTCCGCGATCCATGGCGAGGCTACCTTCTGGCCAGGCATCGCCGTCAGTCCCGCCTCCTTCAATTCGTCGACACCACGCGGATATTTCGACCCGCAGACATGCATCGCTTCGGCGATGGCAAAAGACACGATGTTGACTGTGAAGACCTCGGTCATGCGGATGTTGTGGCCAGTATCCTTGAAAGACATATCCGGGTTGTTCTCGACGCCGAGCGCCAGGATCGGCGGATCGGCGGACAGGCAGTTGAAGAAGCTGAAGGGTGCCGCATTGATGCGGCCATGCTCGTCCACTGTCGTCACCAGCGCGATCGGCCGTGGAATGATCGTAGCGATCATCAGCTTGTAGCGCTCGCGCTCGGTGAGCATCTCGAAATCGAAAGAGACCGACATGGATCAGCCTGCCGCCCTTATCGGCCCAAAAGCGCCCATCGCGCCTGTATAGGGTTTGGCCAAAGGAGATGCATACGAGCCGCGCTTGCTGGTTGACAAGCCGAGCGACACCAGCGCTTCCGCCTGCTTGACCGCCGCGGCCACCCCGTCGACAACAGGCACGCCGTAAATATCCTGCAGCTCGCGCGCCAGATCGGTCATGCCTGCGCAGCCGAGCACAATCGCTTCCGCGCCATCTTCGCAAAGCGCTCGTTCGATCTCGGCCCGCAGCTTGCCGATGGCACCCGACGCAGGGTCATCGAGCTCGAGGACGGGGATATCCGAGGCCCGCACCTTCGCACGTCCGCCCATGCCGTAGCGCCGCACCAGATTGTCGATCAGGACCCGCGAGCGCTCCAGCGTCGTCACCACAGTAAACCGCTGCGCCAGGAATCCGGCCGTGGCGACCGCGGACTCGCAAAGCCCGAGAACCGGCACATCGGCAAAGGTCCGGGCAGCATCCAGGCCCGTATCGTCGAAACAGGCGACGACGGCGGCATCATAACCGTCGGTCCTCCGCTCCTTCAGTTCGGCGAGAAGCCCGGGGATTGCTAGCGCACCGTCATAATGCCCCTCGATCGAGACCGGCCCCATGCGAGAGGTGGCGGCGATGATATCGGTGCCGGCGGCCGCGACCGCGCGGGCGGCAACGGCCGCCTTCTCGGTCATGGATGTCGTCGTATTGGGATTGACCAAAAGAATGCGCATAGGGGTCAGCTTGTCTTTGCCTGGCGCCGGCGCAGCATGAGCATGATGCCGAGCGCGACGAGAATGATGGTGAAGGAAAACAGCGTCGTCACAGTGCCCAGCGCATAAAGCACCGGCGTCGTGACGTTGGTGGTCATGCCGTAGATTTCGAGCGGCAGCGTGTTGTAGCTGCCCGATGTCATCAGCGTACGAGCGAATTCGTCATAGGAGAGCGTGAAGCCGAAAAGGCCGACGCCGATCAGGCTCGGCGCAATCATCGGCAGCACGACATGACGGAAGGTCTGCCAGGAAGTCGCCCCGAGATCGCGCGCCGCCTCTTCATAGGCCGGCGAGAAGCGGTTGAAGACGGCAAACATGATGAGCACGCCAAACGGCAGCGTCCATGTCAGATGCGCGCCGAAGGCAGAGGAGTACCAGGCCGGCTTCAGCCCGCCCTGCTGAAAGACTACGCCGATCCCAAGCGAAATGATGATCGATGGCACCACGAGACTTGCGACGGTCGCATAGAAAAGCACGGTCGATCCGCGGAAGCGGCGGCGAAACGCCAGCCCCGCCAGCAGCGAGACGACGACGGTGACGACCATCACCATCAGACCCAGCGTAAACGATCGGCGGAACGAAGCACCGAAATCGCCCACCGCCTGCTTCTCGAAAAGGTTGTAGAACCAGTGAACGGAAACGCCGTTGAGCGGGAACGTCAGGCCGCCGTCTGGCCCCTGGAAGGAAAGGATCAAGATCGCCGACAGTGGCCCATACAGGAACAGCACGAAGACGAGGAAAAAGGCCGCGAGCACATAGAATTCGAAGGTGCGCTTCTCGTGGTTCATCTCACAGCTCCTTGCGGATATCGACGATGCGCAGGATCGCAGCGACCATCAGGAGGACGACGACCAGCAGCACGACGGCACTTGCGGCAGCCGCCGGATATTGCAGCAACGACATCTGGTTCTTCATCATCAGCGCCACCGAAGCGCTCTGCCCGCCGGACATGACCTGCACCGTCGAGAAATCGGCCATGACGAGGGTGACGACGAAGATCGTCCCGATCGCCATGCCGGGCTTTGCAAGCGGCAACACGACATTCCAGAGGATCTGCCAGCCGCTGGCGCCGGCATCACGCGCCGCCTCGAACAGCGAGCGATCGATGCGCATCAGCGTGTTGAAGATCGGCGTGACCATGAACAGCGTGTAAAGATGCACCATCGCGAGAACGACGGCGAAATCGGAATAGAGCAGCCATTCGATCGGCTGCGGCACGATGCCCATTTGCACCAGCGCCGAGTTGACCAACCCGTTGCGACCAAGCACCGGAATCCAGGAGATCATACGGATGATGTTCGACGTCATGAACGGCACGGTGCAGACGAGAAACAGGATCATCTGCGTAGTCGTCCGGCGGACATGGAAGGCGAGGAAATAGGCGACCCAGAAGCCGATGAAGAGCGTCAAGCCCCAGACGATCACCGTGAATTTCAGGGTGTTGAGATAGGTTTTCCAAGTAACCCATGAACCGAGCGTGTCGGTGTAGTTCATGGTCAGAAAGGCCGGATAGAGACCCGCAAAATCGTAATCCCAGAAACTGACAACCGCGATCATGGCGATCGGCAGGATGAAGAAGAAGCCGAGAATGAGGATCAGCGGCGTCGCCTGCAGATAAGAAGCTGCCCATGCCGGACATCCGATTCTTCGACGGCTTATCTGTTCCGATTGTTGCTCGGCCTGCGAAGACGCGATCGTCGCCATGTTCCGGTCTCTCCGTTGTTGACGCCCTCTCCCCAAAGGAACTGGGGAGAGGGCCTGGCAGAAGCGGTTCGCCTTAAGCGGCGATGAATTCGTTCCAGCGGCGAACCATGTAGCGGTCTTCGTCCATGACGGAGTTCCAGCACGCGACGTGACCCATGCGCTCTTCGAACGAACCACCGTCGCGAACGGCGCCGGCCTTCTCCATGACCTTGCCTTCCGGCGAGAGAATATCGCCTTGCGCCGGCTTGCCTTCGATCCAGTAACCCCATTCATCGGCGGTCATGAACTTCTTGGCCGTCTCCATGCAGGCCGAGTAGTAGCCCTGGCGGTTGAGATAACCACCGACCCAGCCGGAGGTGTACCAGTTGATGTACTCGTAAGCGGCGTCGAGCTGCGCGCCCTTAAGGTGCGAAGCGAGGCCGAGACCGCCGCCCCACGAACGATAGCCTTCCTTGAGCGGCTGATACTTGCAGGCGATGCCCTTGGAGCGGACGGCGGCAACGGCCGGCGACCACATGGACTGGATGACGACTTCGCCTGATGCCATCAGGTTGACCGACTCGTCGAAGCTCTTCCAGAAGGCACGGAACTGGCCGTCCTGCTTGGCCTTGATCAGGAACTCGATCGTCTTGTCGATCTCTTCCTTGGTCATGTTGCCCTTGTCGGCATACTTGATGTTGCCGAGCGCTTCCATGATCATCGCGGCATCCATGATGCCGATCGACGGGATGTTGAGGATCGAGGTCTTGCCCTTGAACTTCGGATCCATGATATCGGCCCAGGTGGTGATATCGCGACCGACGAGATCCGGGCGAATGCCGAGCGTATCGGCATTGTAGATCGTCGGCATCATGGTGAAGAGTTCGGTCTCGCCCTTGGCGAAGGTCTTGGCATCCGCGCTCTCGACGTAGCCGACCGTGTGCGGCGCCGTGCCCTGAGCGATGACGCTGTCCGGCTTCAGCTTGCCGGTCTTAAACAGCGGAACGACCTTGTCGTAGTACTTCAGCTTCTTGACGTCCATCGGCTGGATGACGCCAGTCGGATAGACCTTCTTCAGGATCCAGTATTCGATGTCAGCGATGTCGTAGCTGTCGGGCTGGGTCACGGCGCGCTGGGCAGCGGCGTCGGAGTCGGTCGCGGTCATCTCGAGCGTGATGCCGAGGTCCTTCTTGCACTGCTCGGCAATGGCGTTGATGTTCGAAACGCCGGTGCCGAACTGGCGAAGCGTGATGTTCGACTGCGCCCAGATGGTCGGAAAGCCCGTGATCAGGCCGGAGCCGGCGGCGGCACCGATGGCGGCGGCGCCGGTCTTGAGCAGGCTGCGGCGGGAAATCCCCGCTGCCGTCTTGGTCGTCTTCTTTTCGGTTGTCATGTCAGTTCCCCTTCTTTTTGCTGGTGAGGTTCATGCACGGCCAAGGAGGACCGCGTCCTCCAGAGCCCAACTCAGAGACACCGCATCGCCGACCGATACGGGCTTGGCGAAGTAGTCGCCGTCATTCGCGATGACCGTGAAGTCGTCACTACCCGCGCCGACAACGGTGATCTTCACCGACGCGCCGCGATATTCGATGTTGGAGACGAGGCCGTTGAAGCCGAGCGTCTTGTCGGCGGCCGTGTCGAGGCGCACGCGATCGGTGCGGATGCCGATGTCGACACCCTCGCCGATCTGCCTACCGTTGCCGCGCACCGCAAAGGTCTGTCCCTCCCGCACCTCAAGCGTCGTGACGCCATCCTGCGAGGAGACGACGCGACCGGACAGGACGTTATGATCGCCCATGAAGCGTGCGACGAAAGCGGTGGCGGGCTCCTCAAACACCTTGCGCGGGGTTGCCGCCTGCTCGATCTTGCCGTCGTTCATGATGACGATGATATCGGCCAGCGCCATCGCCTCTTCCTGGCTGTGCGTGACGTGGACGAAGGTAATGCCGAGCGTCTTCTGCAGCTTCTTCAGTTCTGCCCGCATACGGATCTTCAGAAACGGATCGAGCGCCGACAGCGGCTCGTCGAGAAGCAGCGCTTCGGGATCGGTGATCAGCGCACGCGCCAGCGCCACGCGCTGCTGCTGGCCGCCGGAAAGCTGCGCAGGCCGCCGCGTCGCATAGGCGTCCATATGCATCAGCTTCAGCATCTCGAGCGCCTTGGCGCGACGCTCTTCCTTCTCGACGCCCTTCATCTTCAAGCTGAAGGCAACGTTGTCGACGAGGTCAAGATGCGGAAACAGCGCGTAGGACTGAAACATCATCGCCGTGCCGCGCTGGGCCGGCGGAAAGTCGGTGACGACCGTGTTGCCAAGCCTGACATCGCCGGAGGAAATGCTTTCGTGTCCGGCAATCATGCGCAGCGTCGACGTCTTGCCGCAGCCGGAAGGCCCGAGAAAGCAGCAGTAGGAACCGGCCGGAATCTTCAGGCTAATGGAATTAACCGCCGTGGTGGCGCCATACACCTTGGAAATGGATACGATATCTATCTCTGCGGCTTTCGACATTGGTCTTCCTCTGTTTGAGAAAGCCAATGCATCCGCCGTGCCAGTTTCTATTGCAGCGCATCCAGCGTCGGCAAATCAAGGACTTGCTACCAAGATTGCGGCGCATTTCAGAATTCAGGCAACGTGCCGATATGCACACAAAATAGGCTATCGTTCGCAATTCGTGCAAATGATCGTATACAATTTAGCCGTCACTTTGCGCGCAAATTCCATTTAACTTTTGCGCGAAACGCAGATATCATTTCCCGGTCAGAAGGTATCCGAGTTCATGAAGCCCACCGCAACCGCCCTGCAGACCGCAGACGATTCAGCCGATACAGGCGCACAACAGATCCGCGACGCGATCCGCGATGCGATCGTGGAGCGGCGCCTGTCGCCGGGAACGAAGCTGTCGGAGGGTGATGTCGGCAACCTTTTCAATGTCAGCCGGACGCTTGCTCGCGCCGCCCTGCAGGCGCTTTCCTACGAGGGCCTTGTCAGCGTTGAAAAGAATCGTGGGGCGTTCGTCGCCTACCCCTCGCCGGAGGAAGCACGCCAGATATTTGCTGCCCGCCGCCTGGTCGAGCCAGGAATTTTGCGCGAGGCGGCAGCCAGAATTAAGCCTTCACAGATCCAGCACCTGAGGCAATTGCTGCTCGAGGAAGGCCGACTGATCAGCGAGCGGGGCCAGACAGCACGGCGGGCCGAGATCAAAGCTTCCGGCGACTTTCACCTGACGCTTGCCTCAATATCCGGCAACGCCATCATGCAGCGTTTCATGGATGAATTGGTTGCCCGCTCGTCGCTGGTGATCGCCCTTTACGGCCAGTCGACGATATCGAGTTGCGGCCATTCCGAGCATGGCGACATCGTCGCCGCGATTGAGCGAAACGATCTCGACGAGGCGTGCAGGCTGATGCTGCACCACATCGCGCACATCGAAGCAGACCTAGATCTGCGCGAACGCAAGAGCGTCGGCCTCAAGGAAGCTTTCGAACTATAGCAATTTTCGTTTGGGAAGTGGGATTGCGGCCTATGACCGCAATCCACCAATTCAATTGCCGGAACGGCGCTCGGTGGTCTGTTCCGCAACGGCGACGATATCAGGCGTGCCGTTTGCAAGCAGGCGCTTGCGGACGAGTACGCCCATGACGCGGGCGGCGGTGGAGAAGCTCATCTGGTCGAGCGGTCCTTCGCCCTCCCATGGCTTGGTAAGCCGTTCGGTGACGGCCCCGACGATGTTCATCGGAACGATATCGTCGCACAGACGCATCGCTTCGAAGACCTGGCTGATGGGTACAACGCGTCCTTCGAAAGTGACGATTGGTTCTGTAAGTTCCGTATCCCACTCTTCGAAGGCATAGAGGGCTTCGCGGAAGAGTTCCTGAAGGGTGAACGGGGCGTGTCCATTGTGAAGCGGCGGCAAGGCATTCGTCATGTCTGTCTCCTCTTTAGGGCTAGTGCCATTCCTCCTCTTCGGCCAGCAGGAACATGGGAAACAGAACTCAGAATTCCCCTGCGGACCGAAAACACGATCAATGTTATAGTGTAATATATGCGTGATAAAGCGTTTTGTCGCCCAGAGGCTCCACCGCGCCCAGCAAAAACAAACAGGCCATTGAATTTGCAAAGAATATCAATGGCCTACTCGCTATAAAATTAACGGCAGTCACGCTGCCTTGCGATCACTGCGCGATCGAAAACGTCACGTTGACGGTAATGTTGTAGCTGGTTTCACCGCCCTGGATGGGCACCGCCGAGTCGGCCGTCTCCTTCATCATCGCAGCCCGTGCGACGGGAACTGGCTGTGGACGCGGCGACGTTTCACTGATCTCGATCACCCGCCCGAGCTTGACATCGGCCGCCGCGGCGAGGGTCTTCGCCTTCTCGATGGCGTTGGCGACCGCATTCTTGCGGGCCTCCTCCATCGCCGTCTCCGGCTTGTCGTTCGTGAACTGAATATCGCCCCCCTGATTGACGCCGAGTGTGACGGCTTCGTCGAGAATTGCACCGAGCTTGGACAGGTCGCGGACGCGCACGCTCAACGAGTTGGACACCTGGTAGCCCACCAACTGCGGGGTCTGAGGCTGACCGTCGTTGGACTGTGGATAGCTGAATTGCGGCTGCACCGAAAAGCCTGAAGTCTGGAGATCCCGCTCCGCGATGCCCGCCTTCTTCAACGCGGCAAGGACGTCGCTCATCGACTTGTTGTTTTCGTTGAGCGCTTCACGTGCGGTCTTTGCCTGTTTCACGACGGAAAGGCTGAGGACCGCCATGTCGGGCGCGACGCTTGCCTGCCCCTCGCCGCTAACGGAAATCACGGCCTCGCGCGGCTGCGAATCAGCGGCCAGCGCCGGCAGCGCCATGGCACCTGCGGCCGTAAGGCCAAGCAGAAGGCTGAAGGCGATTGTTCTGGTGTTCGGCAGCACGGTGTTTCACTCCCTGATTGTGAAGTCTCAATTGACGTCTTGCCGATTGATTGTGAAGCTATTGCGGCAGTCCCTTGTGACCGCAGAAGAATTGCGTTAGAGCGAAAAACGTTCCGGGGAACCATTGCGCCGGACACGGCAGCTATGCTGTCTCCGGGCCTGTAGCTCAATGGTTAGAGCCGGCGGCTCATAACCGCTTGGTTGGGGGTTCGAGTCCCTCCGGGCCCACCATTTCCGTTTTCGGACGTTGTTTTTCCATGGTTTTTTCCTCGATTTGTCTCACCGGAATTCCGGCTCGACGAAAGTGGGACATTTTTGCGGGCCACGTAGGTTTTGCGGCGCTCGAAACCGGCATCAATGATGCGTTTGGATTGAGCGGCCTTGGTGTAGTGCTGCGCCATCTTGGAATCAGACCAGCCAAAGATCGCCATCAACTGATGTTCCGTTGCGCCCGCCTCGGCGAGGATGGTCGCGGACGCCTTTCTGAGGCCGTGCGACGAGCATTCCGGTAAATCGGCATCGTTGCACCACTGGCGCATCTTGTTGCCGAAGCCGTTCCCGCTGAACGCTTTGCCGTATTCGGTGATAAGGAATGTCGGCTGATCATGTGTGATCGCGTCCAGCGCTTCACGCAGCTCGTCCGTGACGGGCAAGCTAAGCGACTGCGCATATTTGCCGGAACCCTTTTCCGGCATGAATTCGATGCGGTCGCCGACCAAGTTCCGCCAGCCGAGCTTGACCAGGTCCGAGCGTCTGACACCCAAATTCAGCATCAGTTCCATTGCAAGCCGGGCCATGGAGCCGAGCGGATAGGCTGCGCGATAGCGCGCCAGCTCGGCTTCGCTCCAGGTATGGAAACCGGGAGACTTATGGATTTTGGTCACGCCGTTCGTTGGATTGAATGTCGCCAACTCCGCGCCGATGGCCCAATTGAAGAGCGCCTTCAGGTACTTCACCAGCTTGTCGGCCGCGCCGGGAGTATCACGGCGTTTCATCTGGCTCTTCTCGATGTCGCTCTTGCGCATTTGCTTAAAGGGGTAATTTCCCACCACCTCACAGTAGCGATTGAGAACGCTCTTTTTGTCCTTCTGCGTGGCAGGCGAGTAGCTCTGGAAAGTCTTTGATTGGTAGTAGGTCTCGACCAGCCAGCGAACAGAGCCGGGCTCCAGTCTTGAAATCGGGGCCGTCTTTTCACCACGATCGCCGGCCAGAACGCGATGATATTCCTCGGTAAACGCCTGGGTGACGCTGCCGGCCTCGTCCAGATAGGCGGACGTCATCCGGTACTTCGGCATGCCTGGCAGGCGGAGATAGAACCGCTCATTGCCGTGCCGATCGACATCCCGTGAGCAGAATTTAAAGGGGACGCGCTGATTACCCGACCGCGTGATCAAACGGGTTTTCGCCATCGTCTTCTTCTCCGCTCAAGCCCTGTTCTTTAATGTCGTACCAGGACGCGCGGATTTCCTCGGCATCCCAACGGCGCAACGCGCCAATCTTCACGCCTTTCGGCATAAGGCCACGGCGAACCCAGTCGTCAAAGGTGCCCGTAGAGACGTCGAGAAGTTCCGCCGCTCGGACACGGCTGACCGCGAATTTGTAGAGCGGTCGTGGCGCTAGCGCTTCAGCTTGCTGCTTCATGTGCTGCTCCTCATGCTCTGGAGGCACTATCAGCAAGCGCCAAAGCCTTCTGCTTGGGCTCGACCATATTCGCCGCAAGATACTCATCCACGGCGTTTTCTGGCAGGAAGAGGCTTCCGCCTATCCGGACATGACGGATTTCCTGCTTGGCGATCAGGTTCCGGATGCGAGCGACCGGCCATCCGGAACGATCGGCCAATTGCTTCGGTGATAAAAGCTGAGATTGCATAACTGCTCAACTCCATAGAGATAATTCGACACGAGACAGAACGAATCATATAATCGCGCTGGGAACAACATATTTATCGCATTTGAGATATTTTGATGCAAGACGGATTCATGGAGGCAATGGGGCAGCGGCTAGGGAAAATCCGGAAGGATTCCGGGTTAAAGCAGGTGCCCTTTGCCGAAGCGCTTGAGGTATCGCAAAGCGCTTACAACACCTATGAGCGCGGAAATCGCGAGATGCCGGCGAAGCTTCTCCGGCTTCTGCATGTCAAATTCAATGTAAACCCCGTGTGGATGCTCACGGGGGAAGGAAGCCCGTACAATCGGGACACCGTCGATCTGTATCACCAAGTCACGGGGGCGGTTGACGCTTTCATCGCAAAGGAAAACTGTCAGGTGGAACCGGATAAGCGCTTGAAGCTCATCCGGTTCCTGATCGACTACGCCGAACAACACGGCGAATTCACAGAGGAAATTGCAGAAAAATATCTGAGGTCAGCGATATGAGTAAATCGAGCTTCGAAGAGCAGATAATGCAGGGTGTATACGTGCTTGGTCGCCAGCGCGATCAACTGGCATCCGAAAAGCGAAAGTTGGCAAGGCAATTGCGCTATGCCCAACATTCGGCCCGGCTCGCGAGCCTTTCAAAGCAATACGACTTCGGGATGGTCTTCTTCGCTGCAATGGGAGCCGTTTCGCTCATTTTGTTCGATGCAAACAGTGGATCCGATGCTTGGGTGAACCCTGTGCTGAGCTTGTCGCTGATGCTGTTCGCCTGCGGTAGCGCCGTCAGAGGCCGAAGGATGGTCAGCCGGATCAGGTACGTCCATGATCGGTTCGGAAAATGGTCGATGTAGCCTTGTGCAGGGCAAACGGATAAGAACGGCGATGCGCGAGTCGCGCGTTTCCTTGACTCCGTGCAAAAAGATGTGATTTCCTACACCATGTGTGGGAGCGAAACGGTTACTTAACCAAAATTCGCTAAAGAATACAGAAGTCTGGCCGTTCTGTGTCTGGCGGACGACTGCAAGGTCTTGTTCTGTGACGCGGAATTTGCGTCAGAAGACAGGATCGGGAATGGACGACAAGACCATACAGCAAGCGAAGACCCTCGCAAATTTCGTCTGGCAGATCGCCGAAATTTTGCGAGGCGACTTTAAGCAATCTGAATACGGCAAGGTGATCCTGCCCTTCGTGGTGCTGCGCCGCCTTGACTGCATCCTAGAGCCGAGCAAAGACGCCGTCCTGAGGGCGCAACTGTCGTTGCCTCAGGGCATCGACGAACAAACCCGTGACATGATGCTTTTCGGGGCAATCGGCGGTGGCATTCGGGTTTACAATACCAGCAAGCTTACGTTTGCGTCGATCAAAGCGCAGAACCCGGCCCAACTGCACGACAATCTGATCGCATACATCACGAGCTTTTCGACGTCGGTTAAGGATGTCTTCCTCGATAAGTTTCTCTTCACCGATCAGCTCAAGCGGCTGAGCGAAGCCGCAATTCTCTGGAAGGTGTTCGAGCAGTTTGCCGCGCTCGACCTGAAGCCACAATCGGTTTCGACGCTGGCCATGGGTTACTTGTTCGAAGATCTGATCCGTCGCTTTTCGGAAATCTCCAATGAGACGGCTGGCGAGCATTTCACGCCGCGTGAGGTCATCCGCCTAATTGTAGACCTTCTACTGGTCAACGATGCACAGGCGCTCACTGGTAAGGGCATCATCCGCCAGGTCTACGACCCGGCATGTGGTACAGGGGGAATGCTGGCGCTCACCGAAGAGGGCATGAAGGATTTGAATCCGGATGTCCGCGTCGAACTCTTCGGGCAGGAGCTGAATGGCGAGTCCTTTGGCATCTGCAAGTCGGACATGCTGGTCACCGGTCACGACCCAGAGAACATCGCATTCGGCAACACGCTGACGCACGATGCGCACAAGGGCCGCAAATTCCACTACATGCTGTCCAATCCACCGTATGGCGTCGACTGGAAGAAGTATCAGGAGCCTATCAGGGCTGAAGCCGAGACGAATGGTACGGACGGGCGCTTTGGCGCAGGTTTGCCGCGTATCTCGGACGGGCAGTTGCTCTTCCTTCAGCACATGATTTCCAAGATGCGAGACGACGAAGCCGGTTCGCGCATAGGCATCGTCATGAACGGCTCACCGCTCTTCACCGGCGGCGCGGGATCGGGCGAAAGCGAAATTCGCCGATGGATGCTTGAAAAGGATTGGGTCGAGGCCATTGTCGCACTTCCGACCGATCTCTTCTACAATACCGGCATCCAAACCTATGTATGGCTTCTGACGAACCGAAAGCGCAAGGAGCGGCGTGGAAAAGTCCAGCTCATCGACGCATCGGGCGAACGGTTTTGGAAACCGATGCGCAAAAATCTCGGCTCAAAGCGCCGTGAGATCCGCGACGACGCCCGCGAGACCATCGCGCGTATTTTCTCCGAGATGGCGAATGGCGGCGGGCCATGGGCGGAAGTCTCGAAAATCTTTGACACGACGGACTTCGGTTATCGCGAGATCAAGGTCGAACGGCCGTTGAGGCTTAATTTTCAAGCCTGTGTCGAGCGCATCGAGCGGTTGAAACTGGCCAAACCTTTCATGAAGCTGGATCCTGCGGACCAGGAAGACGTGTTGAACGTCGTCACGAACCGCCTGTCTGATGCGCTGTTCAAGGATCGACCCTCGTTCGAGGTTGCTCTCGCCAAAGCGTTGAAGGGTGCCGGCATCAAGATTGGCGCGCCCGTTAAGAAGGCGATACTTGCGGCACTTTCCGAGCGAGATGAAACCGCTGCCATCTGCCGTGACGGTGATGGCAACCCAGAGCCAGACCCAGAACTTCGGGATTACGAACTCGTACCGTTTAAGGAGGATTGGCGGGCGTATGTCGCGCGCGAAGTGACGCCCTTTGTGCCGGATGCCTGGGTGGACGAGGCCTACCGGGACGACGCTGACCGAAGCGTGGGCCGTGTCGGGTACGAGATCAACTTCAATCGCTACTTTTATCGCTATACTCCTCCACGCCCGCTCACCGAGATCGACGCGGAATTGAAGGCGCTGGAAGCTGACATCGCGGGCCTCCTATCGGAGGTCGCAGGATGACCGCCTTGGATGTTAGCACACGATGGCCCCTCAAACCTCTTCGTCGGTTGGCGACAATAAAATCCAGCAACGTTGACAAAGTCATGGAAGAAGGCGAGCAGACCGTTCGCCTCTGCAACTATGTGGACGTCTACTACAACGACCGCATCACCGACGAGATCGAGTTTAATACAGGCTCCGCGAAGCCGCAGGAGATTGCAAAATTCACGCTTCGCGCCGGGGATGTGATCATCACGAAGGACAGCGAGACGCCGGACGACATCGCTGTTCCTGCTCTTGTAGAGCAAAGCGCCGAAGGCGTCGTTTGCGGATACCATTTGGCGATCTTGCGCTCAAAGCCTTCAGAGGTCTTCGGACCCTATCTCTTCTGGGCGCTGAAGGCGAAACCAGCACGCGAGGCGTTCGCCAATGCTGCGCAGGGAGTCACGCGCTATGGGCTGACGCTGAACGGCATCGGTTCAATTGATATTTCCCTTCCCGATCTCGACACCCAGAGGTCTATCGTCGCCTTTCTCGACCGCGAAACTGCCCGCATCGACGAACTAATCGCCAAAAAACAACGACAGGTGGTGCTTCTAGATCAACGCGCCCGGCAAGCTGTCATCGAGATAGTGATGGGTCATGATGGTCGGGCTGGTTCAAGCGTTGAAACCGGCCTCGAATATATGCCTCGCATTCCCGCACACTGGATGATGAGGCGCGCGGGCCACCTCTTCCGGCAGGTTGGCGAGCCAAACACTGACGACCTCCCAGTCCTGTCCGTCTCGATCCATACCGGCATATCAGATCGACAACTCGACGACGAGGAGCGCGACCGCAAGGTGAATCTGATCGAAGATCGGTCAAGCTATAAGCGTGTGCGGCCTGGCTATCTTGCATACAACATGATGCGCGCATGGCAAGGAGCCGTGGGGGTTTCGACTGTCGATGGTGCTGTAAGCCCGGCGTATGTCGTGGCAAAGCCAATTAGCGATCTTTACAGCCCTTATTATCAGTTCCTGTTGCGCACCCCGCCTTTCATTGAACAGATGCGGCAGGGCTCGAAAGGCATCACCGACTTCCGTCTGCGGCTATATTGGGAACAATTCAAACTAATCATGCTTCCCGTGCCACCCCTGGACGAACAGAAGCGTATAGCCCAGAAAGCCGAACACGAAATCAGCTACGCTGCCCAAGTTGCGGCGAAGGTCAGTTTGTCTGTGGAACGCCTCAAGGAACGTCGCGCCGCCTTGATCACTGCCGCGGTCACTGGCGAACTGGACATCCGTCAGACCGCCGTTGTCACCACGACGAAAGCCGACCGCCTGAAATTTCGTGTGGTCGTCGGAGCGGAGATCATCCACCGACATCAGGATAATCCGAGGTTTGGGCGGGTGAAGCTGCAAAAAGAGCTTTACCTTGCCGAGGCCCATGTCGGCATCAGCGAGCTACAGGGCAACTATCTGCGGGAGGCTGCAGGCCCGCTCGACCGCGCCCTGATCGATGAGACGGAAAAGGCTTTGGAGACCCAGGGGTTTTATTGCGCTCGCCAGCAGGACGGAATCGGCGGGGCGGTTCGCTACACTCCCTTGCCGAAGGCCGGCCATCATGTCGTCGATCTGACTTCCATTCTCGGCCCACGCATGGAAGCACTGCGCAACCTAATCAGCCTTTTGAGTGATCTCGATCGCCGTCAAGTCGAAGCCGTCGCCACGCTCTACGCAGTTTGGAACGATGCGCTGATGGACGGCGAGCAGCCGGACGACGCCGCGATCATCAGCGGCGTGTTGACGGAATGGCATGCGGAGAAAGGGGAAAAATTCAGCGAAGGCGATCTTCGTGTTCGGCTTGCATGGATGAAACGTCAAGGGCTCGTGCCGCGCGGCCAAGGCCCGAGAACCGCCCACACGATGACGCGGGATATGTTTTCATGAGAGCCGCATCGGAAACCCCCACCAAGGAAGCCATGACTCGCCCGCTATTCGAGCCGCTGTCGGAAAAGCACGAGCGGCCCGACGAATGGTCCGGTCCTCTTGGTTTCGTAATCGGAGGCTTCGCCAGGCCGTCGATGCTGGCGGAGCGCGACGGAGCGCTCGCGGAACAGTATTTCGAGGCTGCAAACGCCTTGATCGAATCCATTCTGGACAAGCGTGTTGCCGATTATCAGGTCGCAAACGCGGCGCTCTTTCTATTCCGCCATTGTTTCGAGCTTTTGCTGAAGGCAGGCCTTCCGCCCGCTGTCCGGGTGAAGAAAGACATCCATCACCTGGGCAACCTGGCAAAGAGTTACGCACACCACAAGCAGCATGCGGGCGAAGTTGTGCCTGCTTGGATCATCAAGCGGTGCGAAGAACTGGCCTCTATTGATCCCGGTTCCGAGGCGTTCCGATATGGTGATTATGGGATGCCCAAATCGACGGATGGATCGACAATCGAGGATGAAATCCACGTCGATCTTCTGCATCTGAAGGCGGCAATGGCCGCACTCAACGCCGCTTTGGTAGAGCGGAATTGGCTCATTCGCATGGCAAAGGGGGAACGGCCATGAACTACGAACAGCCACCAACTCCGCACCCTTATGCCAAGGGCTTCTCGGAAGATAACGTCCACCGCGAAGAGGTGCTGGAAGTTCATCTCTGTAAAGCGCTGGTTGATCAGCAGGGCTATCGCGCACGGGCACCGGAGGATTACGACCGATCATCGGCTCTCGATAAAGCAGTTGTGTTGGATTTCATCAAGGCGACGCAGGGCGAGGAATGGATCAAGCTCGAAGCTCATTATGGCGCGTCATCAGAGGTTGAATTCTTCAAGCAGGTGGAACAAGGACTTAAGCAGCGCGGTACGCTGGACGTACTTCGAAATGGCGTGAAACTGGTTCCAAATCTCAAGTTTTTCCTTTGTGCCTTCAAGCCAGCGTCTAGCCTCAATCCAACACTTATGCGCCTGTTTGAGGCGAATATTCTCAGCGTCATCCGGCAACTGCGTTACAGCACCAAGAATGAAAACGCGATTGATGTAGCGCTCTTCATCAACGGGCTGCCCGTTGCTACATTTGAGTTGAAGAATACGCTGACGGGTTCGACCTTTCGTCATGCCGAGCTTCAGTATCGCAAGGACCGCGCACCCGCGAACGAACCGCTTTTGACTTTCAAGCGCGGTGCATTGGTCCACTTTGCCATGGATCAGGACAACCTATCCATGACCACGCGGCTTCAGAACGGCAAGACCCGCTTCCTACCCTTCAACCGCGGCCATGATGGTGGTGCGGGCAATCCTGATATTGAAGGCGAGTTCCGTGTCGCCTACCTGTGGGCCGATCAACCCGAAGAGCGTGCTGTTTTATCGCGTGACATTTTGCTCGACATCGTCGGTCGGTTTGTCCACCTCGACACGACGGATGGCAAGGAAGCGCTCATCTTTCCGCGTTTTCACCAGATTGACGCGGTGTTTAAAATGATCGGGCATGCCCGCGTTCACGGCGGTGGATGTAACTACTTGGTTCAGCATTCGGCAGGTTCGGGAAAGTCGAATACCATCGCCTGGACGGCCCATCGGCTCGTGACTTTGCACGATGAATCGGACAGGCCCGTGTTCGATACCGCAATTGTGGTCACGGATCGCGTTGTCCTGGATCGGCAGCTTCAGGGCACGATCGCTCAATTTGAGCAAACGCCCGGCGTTGTCCGCAAGATTGACGGCACGTCTCGGCAACTGAAAGCCGCCATCGAAGGCCAAGCGAAGATCATCATCACCACAATTCAAAAATTCTCGACGGAACATCTGCGGGTGATTTCCGGACAAGGCACCCGTCGCTTTGCTGTTCTGATTGATGAGGCCCACGGGTCGCAGTCGGGGAAGAGCGCGCAAGCGTTGAGCGATGCGCTTAGCCGTGACGACGAAGCCACGACATCGGACGAGATTGAGGAACTTATCGCTGAATATCAGCGCCAGCGTGGGCCGCAGCAAAACATCAGCTATTTTGCTTTTACTGCCACGCCTCGCAATGTCACGCTTGAGCGGTTCGGGACGATGGGCGCGAATGGCCTTCCACATCCCTTCCATATCTATTCGATGCGGCAGGCCATCGAAGAGGGATTTATCCTCGACGTGCTGCAAAACTATATGACCTACAAGGCCTACTACGCCTTGGAGAAAACCATCGATGACGATCCAGAACTGGATACTCGCCGCGCGCAACGCAAGGTCGCTCGGTTTGCCTCGCTTCACCCCACGGCACTGAATCAAAAGATCGAAGTCATCATCGAGCACTTCAGGCGTCACGTTAGGTCGGAGCTGGATGGCCAGGCGAAGGCAATGATCGTGACGTCGAGCCGCGAAAGCGCCTTACGGTACTTTTTCGCCCTGAAGGCTTATATCGATGACAAAGGTTATCGGGATTTGAGAGCGCTGGTCGCCTTCTCCGGTGAACTGAATATCGATGGGCAGACCTACACCGAGGCAGAGTTGAACACGTTCAGCGAGACAGAACTACCGCGCCGTTTCGACACCTCCGAATATCAAGTTTTGATTGTCGCCGAGAAATATCAGACCGGTTTCGATCAGCCAAAACTCTGCGGAATGTATATCGACAAGAAATTGGCGGGACTTCAAGCAGTACAGACGCTCTCTCGCCTAAACAGAACATTCCCCGGCAAGGAACGGACGTTCATCCTCGATTTCCAGAACACCATGGAAGACATAAAGGAAGCATTCCGCCCGTTTTACGAAGTGTCCAGCCTCGAAGCCGTTTCAGACAAGAATCAAATCTACCAGTTGGAAACGCGTATCCGCACATTCGGCTATATCGATAGCACCGAAGTTGAACGTTTTGCTCTCACCTTCTTCAAGGGAACGCTTTCTACTCATGACCGGGTGAGCCTCGAAGCGCTCGTTCGTAACGCCGTGGGCCGGTTTGAGGCGGAAGAGGACGAGGGGCGCCAAGAGGAGTTCCGTCAACTTCTCAGGAGCTATAAGCGGTTCTACAGTTTTGTTGCCCAGATCATACGGCTTGGCGATACCAGCCTCGAAAAGCTCTATGCCTATACCGACTGGTTGGACAGGATGTTGCCGAACCGCGAGCAACCTCCGGAGGTTGAAATTACGGATGAAATGTTGCGACTTCGCGCCTTCCGCGTCCAACAGAAAGAAGCTGGTTCAGCCTCCTTGCAAGCCGGCGAGGCAAAGCCCCTGACAGCGATCAGCGAGTTCGGAGCGAAGCCCTACACGGAAGACGAAGCGAAAGCACTTTCGGAAATTGTCAGTTCATTTAACGAGCGCCATGGGACCCAATTCACCGAGGAGGACTTCATCCGCCTTGAGCAAGTGAAGCGAAAGGCGCTTGATGAGGAGATGACCGCTGTCCTGCGCAATAATCCACCGGACGTTTCAAGGCCTACTTTCGTGCGTCGGCTTTTAGAAGAGACTATTAGACAATATCAGCGCGACAGCAGCCTTCAGAATATCATTATGACAAATGCGGAAGATCGAGACCGGATTTTCAGTCATCTGTTCAGCCGTGCGTTGCGGGAAGTTAGAGAAGAGGCCTGACAATCTGATTTCGATCTGGCCTGAAGCGCGTTCTGAACAAGATGCCGTGGTAAGGTGAGCAATGCGGCAAGGGCGGACAGTTCCCGTCTCAATCTCACAAGACAACTATAAATAGAGCTCGCCTAGATGAACTATAGACACGCCTATCACGCGGGAAACCATACTGAGGTGTTCAAGCACGCAATTCTCGTTATGCTTCTGGAACATCTAACGCAGAAGATGCAACCTTTCATGGTGCTGGATACCCATGCTGGCGTCGGACTTTACGATCTCGAATCAGAGCAGGCTCAGCGGACAGGTGAGAAAGTTGATGGCGTAGAAAAAATCTACGATGTTGGTATTCCATCTTGTCAGAGGTATTTCGATATCATCAAGTCAATAAACCCAGGTAAGCTCAGGCATTATCCGGGTTCTCCCGAGATTTCACGCCATATGCTTCGGCCCACCGATAGGCTGATCGCCTGCGAATTGCACCCCGATGATTATCTTGAGCTTGAAAACAGATACCGCTTTGATCGGCGTGTGACTGTCCAAAATAGGAGCGGATATGATGCCATCAACGCTCTACTGCCACCTGTCGAAAGACGAGGTCTTGTTTTTGTCGATCCACCATTCGAACAAAAAGACGAAGTTCAAAGCATGATATCCGCCTTGAAAAAGGGGCTTCGCAAATGGTCCACGGGTATCTTTTGCTTTTGGTATCCAATCAAAGATTCAAAAATCGGTGACGCGCTGGCGGATGCCGTCGTCAGTGCTCAGTATCCAAAGGCTTTGCGAATTGAATTCCTTCCGTTCAAGAAAGACGGAATGAATTTAGCCGGAAGCGGCATCATTATTTGCAATACACCATGGAAAATGGATGAAAAAGCCAAGCTTCTTTGCCGCGATATCGCTCCGAAATTGGGTGACGGAAGGGGTACATGGTCGATCAAATGGCTTACCGAAGAAAGAGAGCCTCAATGAACTCGATCGTTCGGCTGGACCTCATCTTCAGTCATCGCATGAATTGCTACCATAAGGTCACGCAAACGATAGCACATAGCGATGTCCTTGCGGGCGTAGCTTCTCTCAGCGCGCTCATCCAGAAGTTCGAGCGCCAGATCTGGACCGTAGCGCCTCATCATACGAACACCACGAAGCCAGGCTGAGCGCCGAATTCCGTAGTCATGGAGTCGCGATTGATCGTTGATAATCAGCTCAACGGACAGCTCGTAGTCTCCAAGGTCGTAGGTCGACTTTTCTCGTTTCATGCCCTGTGCGTCCTAGCGGTGTCACAATAATATTGCAGTGTGTCGTTCGAATGTGAACTCGCAACGATTAGCCATTCAAGCTACTGTGTTTTCAGTAGACTCACAATCTGTAAAGCCAAGATGACGATTGCAACAGGAACGCAGAGAGGAACCATAGGCCTCTCGATCAAATATGGGAAGTCGGGAAGCTTTAATCCGGTAAAGATATGGGCTGAGTGCGCGCCGCGCATAGCTTTGGAGTTCTGATGCCGGACGCACGTCGTAAGTCTGCGATGACCCCGCCTGTGCTTCGTCGTCTGCCTCCACTTCTGAAGGAACAGTTGGCACTTTGCGCTTCTTATCCTGACCAGGTGCTATTCCTAGATATCGAAACGACTGGTCTCAGCCACTACTACGACGAAATCACCGTGGTTGGATGGGCTTTTAATGGAAAGGCCTCGACCTTTGTTAAGGGTGATGATCATCACAGCCTATTGGCAGACGCACGCCATGCGAAAGCAATGGTCACCTTCAACGGCATTCGCTTTGATCAGCGGTTTCTTCGTCAAGAATTTCCAGACGTTCGATTGCCAGAAACACATATTGATCTGATGTACCTCTGCAGGCGCGTAGGACTGACGGGAGGCCAGAAGTCGATCGAGAAGCAGATTGATTTGAATCTTCGTACGGAACTCTCCGACGTCGATGGATTTGCAGCGGTGCTGTTGTGGCATCGCTACTTAAGGGGCGAAATCAGTGCGCTGGAAAAACTAGTCCGATACAATCGTTTAGATATCGCAGCCATGGGAGCAATCTTCGATCACGTCTTGGCGCAATTTGAAATTCAACCGGACCTTTTTACTCAAGCGGTCGGCTTCATCAATTGGTCCGCGCCTGATGGTTGGCAGGATTTGCCGAAATTTAATCCGGCCGGAAGCTATCTAACGAAGGCTCCTCATTTTGATGATGTTTTGGGGCGGGGGCCTGCGGCCAAGGCAAAGATCGTCGGAATTGATTTGACTGGTTCGGAAGCACGAGGGACAGGTTGGTGTGTTCTCGACGGAAATCATGCGACGACCGCAACGCTATTTTCTGACGAGGATATTTTAGCACGGACTTTGGAGGCCAAGCCCGACTTGGTATCGATTGACTCCCCTCTGTGCTTGCCGTTCGGCCGGTTGAGCGTCGAAGACTCTGATCCTGGCAGAGACCTATATGGCATTATGCGACAATGCGAGCGGGAACTGAAAAGGCGGGGTGTCAACGTATACCCTTGTCTGCTTCCGAGCATGCAGAAGCTAACCGCCAGAGGCATGAAACTTGCCAACACGCTCCGACAAAGCGGAGTCGCTGTCATCGAGAGCTATCCGGGGGCAGCACAAGATATCATGCGCATCCCTCGTAAAGGCGCGGGAATTGAATGGCTAAAGCTGGGTCTACATGGTTTTGGTATCTCAGGCGACTACGTTGAAAATGCTGTGACCCATGACGAACTTGATGCCATAACATCGGCCTTGGTCGGCACGTTCCATATGGCAGGATTGACTGAGGCTCTGGGCACAGAAAACGAACCGCCTTTGATTATTCCGAAACTTGATGCCGTTGCGAATCCGATAGTTGTCGGAGTAAGCGGCCCAATTGCTGCGGGAAAAACGACGTTTGCCGAAGAACTTCAGTCACTCGGCTTCTCATATACGCGGTTCAGCCTGGTGATCGATGATATGCTGCGCGAAAGCGGAGTCGAGTTGACTCGCTATAATCGTCAGGAACTGGGACGAGAAATCAATGCGACGGGGCGTCAACGGTGGCTGGCCGAAAAGACCATACAGCGGGTCTCAGATGGGGTTGCGATTGTCGTCGATGGCCTGCGCTTTCCCGAGGATCACGCATATCTTGTGGAGCGCTTTGGAGCCAATTTCCATCACATATACATCGAAGCCGCAGAGGATGTAAGAAAGATCCGGTACCACGAGCGGATGAGTGACGGTAATTTTGAGCAGGCTGCAAAGTCCGAGGTTGAGGGTCGTGTGGGGGAACTCCGATCGCTGGCTCACGAGATTTTCGTCAACGACTCAGATAAATTAACACTCAAAAATCGCGCGAGTGAACTTGCACGCAAACTGACTGAGGGGAAATCATGCCTGTTTCAATCGTCGTAGGGGGCCAGTTTGGCTCTGAAGGAAAAGGCAAGGTCGCTCTGGAAATTGCCCGCAAAGCTAAAGGGCCTGTGACAGTAATCCGCGTTGGCGGGCCAAACTCGGGTCATACTGGGTACGATCGAAGCGGTAAGAAGTGGGCTCTGAGGCAGATGCCGGCGTCGTGCATCGATAAGAACGTAGATGTCGTATTCCCGGCGGGCTCTTATATCGATGTCGAACTTCTGCTTTCTGAGATTGAAGAGCTGCAGTACCCAAAGAAGCGCGTTTTCATAAGTCCATATGCTCGAATCATCCTGCCAGAACACAAAAACTGGGAGAGACAAGCTGGGCTCACAGGCGCTATCGGCTCCACAGGCTCGGGTGTTGGCGGTGCTGTGATGGCCGCAGTGGCCCGCGAAGCCTCAAATTTTCCCCTCTCATCTCCCGATGCTGAACACTTTGCTCCACTTCAAGGGTTTGTAACTGATGTGGCTACCTTGCTGCGCATGCAACTAGACAAAGGATTTCGTGTTGTAATCGAGGGTACTCAGGGCTTCGGCTTGTCGTTACTTGAGGGCGGCTATTGGCCGAAGGCTACATCTCGCTGCACCACGGCCGCCGGCGCGCTTGCTGAGGCTGGGTTAAGCCCGCTCGATGTTGATGACGTTACCATGGTCATTCGATCCTATCCTATACGAGTAGCAGGAGAATCCGGCCCTTTGTTAGGGGAAACCACTTGGGAGGAAATTGCGTCCAATATCGGAGGCGAAGATATTCGGGAATATACAACAGTCACCCAGAAGCTTCGCAGGGTCGGAAAATTTGACCCTGATATTGTTAATCGAGCAGTTTCAGTGAATTCACCAACGCGTATCGTAATGAACCACCTGGATTATTTGGGGCATGTTTCAGATCTCGATGACAGCAATACCGAGATTGCAAGATTTATATCGCGAATTAATAGTGCGATTGGCAGAAGTATTGATTGGTTTGGGTTTTCTCCATTTGGCGTATTGTGTGCAAAAGAGTATTCAAAATGAGTGGTGAGGGGGACGAAGCTAGCGTCGAACAGTGCTTGCTTACTAACGAGGCCGCAGACCAGTTGGCGAGAGACAACGATGGTAAACCGGATGCCTTAAAAGCAAAAAAAATTCCTCCATCGCTGCTTTCTGCGGAGCACATAAAAGATTATGTGTTGGCGACTGGCTTGATAAGCCCTTTCTATTTTGGCGGTGAAAAACCAAGACTGAAAAAAGCCTCATACGAAGGCCGAGTTGGCAAGGTCGTTTATACATTTGAAGATGGAAAGATTAAAAGCGTTCCCTTTAAGGATGGAATGCTCAAAATTAAAGCAAATTCTATAGTTTTTGTTGAGTGCGATCTTAATTTTAGACTTCCTGAATACATAGCTCTTCGTTTTAATCTTCAGATAAAGCATGTGCATAGAGGACTTTTGCTTGGGACGGGACCGATCGTCGATCCCGGATTTTGGGGTAAGTTGTGTATCCCTCTTCATAATCTGACCTCGGAAGACTATTATATTTCCGAAAACGAAGGCCTCATCTGGGTCGAGTTTACCAAAACAACATCGACTGTGTCGAAATCTACGGCAGTTGGAGTGCGTCCGAGCACGTCAGGGTTTTGGGATATAAAGAAGTTTATTCTGAAAGCAGTTGAAAGTAATGGTGATGGAAAACTGATTGAGATTCAAAGCTCAATCAATCGAGTTGTCTTAGATGCAGAAAATCAAGCTGCAGAAGCGAAGACCATCGCATCGAGATCAGAGGGAATCGCAGACAAAGCCAATGGGCGCGTCAATAGAATTGCTTGGGGAGCTGGTATAGTTGGCTCTATTTCGGTTTTAGCAATCGCAGTTGGATTGGCAACACTCGTAGTCAATCAACAGTCATTCTACGACTCTCAACATCAAATATATAAGGACTATGTCGATGAGGCCGCCTCTCGCATTGATAATTTTAATAAAAAGGCGGAAAGCTTAGGCGAGGTCTCTACTGATATTCAGATGAAGCTTTCCAAGTATGCGGCAATTGAGCAGAGGTTGTCAGAGCTTCAGCGAAAAATGGAATCTTTGGAAAGCGAAAATGAAGCTTTAAGGCAGAGCGTAGCGAAAATTAATAGTTCAAGTAAATAGCCGCGATGCACGCTTCTTTGATTCGTTGGCGCAGGCCTCATTAGTTGTTCTATGTTAATCTGGCGAGCTTTGCTCGGGCAGTCACTAGCTCAGCGATTTCGAAGATTGATGTTGAATTGGCAGATGAGTGAGTAAGCTTTTCCGCCACGCTTCCGGCCGATTCTACAGCGCTATCACAAAGCTCTGTGATGCGACGACGAAGCAGAGGGAAGCCGATGCCTGCTTCCTTCGCGAACATCTGCCACCCATCAGCGTCCATCTCGGCGAGAGTAGCGCGTTTGCCGATCCTCATGGCCATTTTCGGTGAAAGGTCTGGATAGGCAACAGTGGAAAGCAGGTCGTACAATGGAGCCATTCGCGGCCCCTGATCGTCATAGAGTATCGAGAAGTTTTTGCCATGAGCGTCGGCATTCCCGACGATAAGATTGAAAATTGCGGCGTCCAGCAGCTTCAGGACATCCGTGGCCGGTCGCGCTGATACCCGCCGCAACAGCTCGAAACAGTCCTTGAAGGTCGGTCCGCCTTCGCTAGCGTATTTCGTTTCCGGCGGTACGCCGAGCGCCTGGCAAAAGTCTTCCTGGTGGATGCGGCGCACGAGGCTGCTGGCATCGCGGATACGGTCATATCTTTCGACCAGGAGAAAGGGGCGTCCTTGCGCGAACCTCGGTTCGACGGGTGCTACGTCGAGGCCGATTGCGGCAGCGAGCATCATCACAAGGGCTTCATTTTCGGTCGTCCCTGGGAAGCGCGCGATCGGCGGCTTCAGTATGTGCGTGGTCGCTTGGCCGTGAAGCGGAAGCGCGATCTGGCCGTCAATCAGAACAACCGGCACCTTGGATTGCGCGCCGGCCAGCGATAGTCTCAAGCCTTCCTCGCCAGCCAGTAGCGGCCGCATCGGAAGTGCGTCCAGCACCCGAACGATTCCTGCGTCATCCAAAGGCGGCGGCTGCTGGTCTGAAATCGGTCCTGTCTCTACGGGTTCCTGATCTTCCGGCAGGAGTTGAAGCGCGCCGGCAACGTCGCCGCCCAGGCGGTCGAGAAGCGCAAAGTCGTTCGCCGGCGAAACACCCAATGCCTGGGCGGCGACGAGACGCTGGCTTTCCTCAGGCAACAGGCCGCCGAAAAACGGCCGGCATTCTCGACGGGAGAACCGCTCCGATCGCTTTGGAAGAGAGGCAGAAAGCGGAAGCGCTTTGTCGTCATCAAGCCAAGCCTGAGCGTAGGCAAACCCGATATCGCCATGCCGGTCTTGCGTGAACTGACCGACAACGCGACCATCCCACCAGACATTGAGAACCTTTGCCGTCATTGTCCGCGCTCGCCGGGGGGCAGAATATTGATAGAACAGCCGAGCGTTTGCAGAACCTGCAAGACTTTTCCAATCTGAGCTGTGGGCTTGCCGGCTTCGAGATCGACAATGAACCGCAGCCCGACTCCAGCGACGCCGGCAAGCTCGTCCTGCCGCAAGTTTTGCTCCTTGCGTGCGCTTCGGACCAGGGCGCCGATATCGGCTGGGCTTCTGACTTGTTTTGCCATCATTGTTTTCCCGATCGGGAAAGTAACAGCATATCGGACCCTTTGTCGAGAATAATTTTCCCGATCGGTAAAATCACCAACGCCGGACGATACTTACGCAAGTGAATTTCCCGATCGGGAAATTCCTTTAGACCCCGTACCCTTGACCTTCGGCAGATTGGGAGTGGCAGCAATTTTTATCCCAAGCGATAAACCTTGTGCAAGCAAATCACACCATCGGATTCCGGTCCAGCTTCCGCCGATATACCGGATGCCGGTGCGAAACGATCGCGTCAACCAGCGCAGGAGGTTTCGAGCCCGTCAGCAACAGCATCTTGCCGGTCTTCATTTCCAGGATCTGATCAGCAGTCATCAGCTTCTGGCGCTGCTCGGCGGTGGACGTCTTGCGGCTCTCGCCGAATTTCGCGGAGGATTGCTTGGTGCGGGTTAGCACCGTCTGATCGCCGAGCGCGTTTGCGGCCCAATTGGCGGTTTCGAACTCGGCGCGGCCGAGACCGAAAATGCGGGTGGTGACGCAGGAGCCGAGAATGCTGGCGGTGTCGCCCTTGCCATAGACGCTTTCGATCTGGCCCTTATCCTGGGTGATGAACAACGCCTCGATGCCGCAGCCGGCGGCGACGTTGGCGATGTTGATCAGCTTTTCCATCCGGCCGAGACGGACAAACTCGTCCAGCACCAAAAGCACGTTCTTTTTCGGTTTTTTGGCACCCTCAAGGCGCACCGCCATGCCGAGAATGATGTTCGTCAGCAGCCGGAGAAAGACGGCCTGGGCGTCCACCTGGTCGAGCGGCACGACCACGAAGAGGTCGGCGCGGCCCTCAAACAGGTTTTCAAGTGAGCATGTGGAGGCGCTGAGAAAGGCCCGCAGTTCGTCGGAACGCGCCCAATCGAAGGCCTTCTTGATGGTCGTTTTGATTGCGCCGCGCTCGTTCTCTCCGGCAGCAAGGAAGGTGGCAGCCGCCGCCGCCGGGCGGGTGCCGAATGTCTCCGGCGCTCCGGCCCATTCTGTCAGCGTCTTTTCGAAGCCAGCGGAAAACAGCAGGTCCATGACGGTGATCAGGTTGCGATCGGCCTCAGTATGCCTGCTCATGACGACCTCGATCACGGCGGCGATCATGGATTTCGCCATTTCGGCAAAGTGTGCGCCGTTACCGCCTTCCGGTCGAACAAGGCCTTCGGCAATGACCTCGATATCCCGGACCAGGTGCGCCTGCCGGATATAGTCGAGCGGGTTGAAGCTGTCCTTCGACGGCTCAATGACGCCAAAGGGGTTGAGAACCACGACCTGACGGCCGAGCGACTGCCGATATCGGCGCGTCACGGCGAAGTTCTCGCCCTTGATGTCGAGGACTGCGACTGGCCCGTCATGGTCGATGATGGCGGGAATGACGACGGACACGCCTTTCCCTGCGCGCGTGCCGGCGATGGCGACATGATGGCCGGCGCGCCATCCGGTCTTGGGGTTGGGGCGATAGCGCAGCATTGCGCCGCCGGAGAGACCGAGCGGCAAGCCGCTGTCGTTGTGCCGGAGCTGGCGCAACTCCTGGCGGTTCATCCACCGGGCGCGCCATGGGCCCTGTTTGGAAATCCGGCTGGATGATGCCGGCGCTGCAATCGAGATCGCCCGCAGAATGAGGAACAGGGGTACAGGCAGGCCGATTGCAAGGCTGGTTTGCAGACCCAGCCTTTGGGCTTCGGTGAAGCGATCCCATGTCAAAACCATGCCTCGGATGCTCTCGATTCCGGAATAGCCGGCATTGCGCCAAGCCTTGAAGCTGTCGAGCAGGACGCCTGCCGCAATGGTCGGGTCGGTAAGGGCGAGAGCAGACGCGGCAAGGAGGGCAGCCCCCACAGCTAAGCCCGACGCGCTGCGGATGCGGCCCTGGGTGTCTCCCGCCAATGTCAGTAGCGCAAACCCGCAAAACATCACCAGGATCGCGGCGCGGGAATTTTGGTAGATGGGTGGCCAGAACAACGGTGCGGCTTCCATCAGCAGGAAGCCTGCCGCAATTACAGCGATGGAAAGAGCATAGCGGTAAGGCTGAATGATCGAATTCATGGGTCAAAAAACTCCAGACGGAAATGAAAATCAGTTGCGGCCGCGACCGGGCGCTGGCGATCGGGCCGTCACGTCGGCGGCGCGACCGCTTCCAGCAACGCTTCGGCCTGCTCCAGCAGGGCGAACGCTTCCGTCAGCTCGGTCGAGGCCGTGCCGCTGGAAGGATTGCCGGAGGCGAGCCAGGCGTTCATGAAGGTAGCCTGTGACGCGATGAGCGATTTCAGCGATCCTTCCAAAGCGGCTTGTCGGCTTTCGATCATGTCGGTCGAGCGCTTCTCCAGCGCCTCGAATTGCGCGGTCCCGCTCTGCAATGCGCTCATTAACGTCTCGACGTAACCCAGCAACTCGCGCTCCAGAGGCGACAGGGTCTCGGGCATCGGCGGTCTGGTGGCTTTGGTCATAGGTCAATCTCCCTGGACGATCTTCAGGCATGGGGTTTTGTCGGTCCCGACTTGGCAGGTGATCAGCTGAAGGCGGTTGACGTCCCAGGTCAGGACTTTGCCGTTGCCGGTCTGGTTGATCTGCAAGCCCATCTGCCCGAGGCTGGCGCTCTGGGCGCGGTCGATCATCAGCCCCGCCCAAAACCAGCTCGCGGTGAAGCTCAACAGGACGATCAGCAGTGCCATCGCGCCCATGGTCAGGAAGAATGGCTGCACCATCGACCGGAGCCGGTTCACGTCCGCCTCGGTCATCGCTAGTGCCTCGCTCAAGTGCTGGCGGTTCGCGTCCGTGAAGCTGCGGATATCGGTCTCGATTGTAGCTTGCGCGCGCTTCAAGGCTTCGCTCCAATCGGTCTCGAAGCTCGTCGAGGGCAATGGCGTCGAGCCGGCTTCCTGAACCGCTGGGCTCGCCAGCCGATCTTTCAAGCGCTCGCTCAAAGGTATTCTCTCGGGTCCAGTCTTCACGGAACAGGTCTCCTTTTAGGCGCCAGCGCTCGTCCGTCTCCGGATCACGCACGGTGATGTAGTTCTTGCCGGCACGCGGCAGGTCGAAACCCGCCGCCGTCAAGGCTTCGGCCATGCTCGGACGGTCATGGATTTGACCGGTCTCGATGCGCTGGACGATCCAGTCATGGATCAGCTCGCGCGCATCGCCGCGCCGCACGTTCTCTATGAGGCTCACGGTCTCGCGGGCGCGCTCCGGCGCCATCGGATCGTTCCAGCCGTGTTCCTTGTTCAGGACATCGCGCAGGGCGTCGTAGTCCTTCTGGTAGCCAGGCGGTGCGATGTTGAGGCTGCGCCCGCTGACAAGCTCCATGCGCGGCGTCACGAAATGCAGCTCGACGCGGCCCTCATGGGTATGACGGACCCACAGCATATCGCGCTGATCGGCTTCGAGACCGGCAAAGGCAAGGTTCTCGAAGGCGTCCATCACCTGCCGTTGCTGGAAAAGGCTCGGCGCGTCTTCCGCCGTGAAGGCGATGACGCCGGCGCGATAGGTCCATTGGTGCGGGCAGGCGTCGATCAGCGCGCGCATGCGCTCGGTGTCGCCGCGCAGCACTTCAGGCAAGGGCTCGCGGGCAAACAGCATGACCTCGCCGCGTTCATCGCGGATCGCGTTGCGGTTCTGGTCGTAAGCGACGACGTCGCGCTCGACCAGATAGTCAACCGGTCCCGATCCGCCGCCCTGGCCGTTTCGGAAAAACTTGATCAGCACGGCGCGCCGTCCTTGGCCGTGAACTGCTCAAGGGTTTCCGATAGCGCCCGCTCGATGGCGACCAGGCGCGCGGCAACCGTGATTGCGTCGATGGCGGACACCTGGCCCTGAACCTGGGCCGCGTTCAGCCATCGGGCAATCTGGTTGAGGTTGCCACCGATCCGGGCGACGGCGCGCACCAGTTCCGGGTCCACCTTGGGGACCGGACGGCGGCGGCGCGCCTCGGTGAGGCCGAGCGCTTCCCGCATCAGAGTGGCGAAGGGCAGACCGGCCCGCGCCGCACGTGCGGTCAGCGCCTGCTTTTCCGATGCGGTGCAGCGGAAAACCACGACGGCATTGAGGTCGCCCTTGGGCGGTCGCCGCGTGCTCTTGGTGGGGTTTGAAGGGGAGGCTTGCCTCCCCTCACAAGGCTCCCTGTCAGAAGGCTCGCCGTATGACAGGGGTCGCCTTGCTTCCTTCAAATCGCCAGCCGTCATGACGCCCTCCGAAGGTCGGTTTGTCGGGCGGTCTCATCGGCAATATGGTCGCGGCGGTGGCTGAAGAACGCGATCCAGTCGAGCGCACTCGGGCTTGCCTCGTCCGGTGGCCAGTAACCCGGCAAGGCATACCCCGGCTTGCCGGTTTTTACCGTTCGAAGGCCCAAGGCGTTGATCGAGGGAAAGCCGTGATGGCGCAACCAGGAGCGCCACTGCTCGACCTGATCCGTCTTCGTCTCGGCCACGAAAACGAGCGGGACGGCTCGCCGCGTCTCGACGCGGGGCGTGGCGTCCTCGCGCGGGTTAGGTTTATTTATTTTTTCTTTCTCTGGGTTTGGTGGACATATTTGTCCCCCTTCGCCGGACACATCTGACCGCCTTTCCGGACGAATTTGACCGCCTTTGTCAGGGTAAAGGGTGACAACTTTGTCCGTCTTTTCGCGGGCCTTCGATGCGCGTAAAATCGATGCCGCTGAGGGACGATATTCCGTGTTGTGCCCGACGCCATTTCCGCGCTGGACCTCGAACCATCCTTTGACCTCAAGTTCACGGACGGCGCGCTGAATAGTCTTGACGCTCTTGCCGGTCGCGTCGGCAATCGTTTGATAGGACGGCCACGCCTTTTCGGTGTGGCCGTTCAAATGCGTGGTGACGATATAGAGCGCCACGGATCGCGCGCTGTCGCTCAAATCTTTGTCGCAGCTCAACTGCTGAAGCCATTGCAGCTTCACGTCCCGGAAGGGCCGCGCCCCGCTCATGCGCGCCTCCCTGTCCGCAATACGACCGGGAAAGAAGGGGCGAAAGTTGCCGGAAAAAGTGGGACGGCGGCTTTGTTAAGCCATTGATTTTTATGAAGCGCTGTTTTCGTCCCACACGGGGTTAAGCGGCTGATTTTGTTCGAATTCGGCAGGCCCTCCGGGCCCACCAGTTCCTCCAGGGATTTCGCCGCGCCTGCCCGTTTCGCCCGTCGTTCCTGGCCAGCGAATCGAAACCTTTATCGGGCCCGCCGCCAAGCGCACCGTTTCGGCCTTGGATTTTCTGAACGCGGCGACATGAGCACTACCGTCCCTGGCCCGGATGGTCGCCCGCGCTGCCGCTGGTGTGCGGCTGCGCCTGAGCTCTTCGCCTATCATGATCACGAATGGGGCTTTCCCGTTACAGACGACATACGGCTGTTTGAAAAGCTTTGCCTCGAAAGCTTTCAGTCGGGCTTGAGCTGGCGCACCATCCTTGCCACGCGCGAGAATTTTCGGGCTGCTTTCGATGGCTTCGATTTCCGCAAGATGGCGCTATTCGATGAGGCTGGTGTAGCGCGGTTGCTGGCTGATAGCGGGATCGTCCGCCATCGCGGGAAAATCGAGGCCGTCACTAACAACGCCCGCCGCGCCTGCGAACTGGCTGAGGCCCAAGGCTCGCTGTCTGCGTTCTTCTGGCGGTTCGAGGCAAATAACGGCGACGCACTGCCCCAAAGCCGGTCAACCACGCCAGCATCCGAGAGGCTCTCCAAGGAGCCGCGCAAACGTGGCTGGAAAATTCGTTGGCCCCACCTCGGATACTTCAAAGAGATCATGGACGGGGGACCTCTCGCTGATAGCCGGGCGGCACAGGATCATCACGATCATCACCGATGCCGCAAACAGCCACAGAAGCGTTATTCTATTTTTCTGCTGGAATGGCTTTTGAACCGTCGCCATTGTTATCTTTCACCGCGGGCACGCCGTAGTTGCTCTGATCGAACGCAATTGGCCCCGACATTCTTCGGGTGGCAAGACCTCGAATGCCTGGTTTTCCGTCTTCGCGGCCTGGGACCCAATGGTGGACAAAACCTATCCTCGCCAGAAGCTAAGCCAGCTGGGTTCGAACGCCGTTGCCAGTTCGCACGGCTAGCGGGGCGCGCGGTCCTTCACCTTCTCAAGCCAAGGTATGATCGCACCGGTTAACGCTTGAGGCTGCTCGATCGGTATCATGTGTCCCGATCCTTCAATCACGATAAGGCTAGAACCGACAATGCCGTGAACCAGTTCGCGAGCCTCATCGAGGGTGCGTAGTCGATCGCCATCAGCGGCGATGACGAGACTTGGACACGTTATGGCGTGCAACCTCTCCAAATCCCCGCCTCTCGCTTCGTTGGCATGGCGAATGAAACCATCCGCGCCAACATGCTCGCTCATGGTGCGTACTCTTTGGATCATCGCCTCGTCCGAAGAGCGGCTTTGGTGCAACGAGCTAATGATGGCACCTCGGCTCAGACCATGGAAGCGCTCAGGATCGACCAATTTGACCGAGAGCTTCTTGCTTTTCGCCTGCTCGTCCGTGTCACCTCTGGCAGATGTTGCTATCAATATCAGAGCCGTGACCCGTTCCGGCGACTTGTGCACCACTTCGCGCGCAACATAACCGCCCATTGAGAAGCCGATCAGGACGAATGTGTCCGGCCCCTCGGCAAGGACTAGTACCCCTGCACAGAGGATTTGACGTGTTGGTTGGGTTGCAGCGTGGGCAGGCTGTTGTGGTCGACGAGCAGTTCGATGCTTCGGGCGACTCCGGGCTGCCTTCGGATCAAGCCGGCGTGCTCGAGGGTGCGCACCATCTGGTGGACGGAGGGTGGGGTGACTCCGAAATAGCGTTGCAGGTCGCGTTCGGCAGGCGCGCGTCCGTTGATCTGGCTGTAGGCCCAGATGAAGGCGAGGTACTGGCCCTGCTTTTCGGTGAAACCGGGTGCTGCTGGCGTCTTCCCGTCAAGTAATTGATTCATTTTTCGATTCATCCGGAACCTCCGCAACCGAAGGAGGCTTTCCGGATGAATGTACGCTATCGCGTCGATCTCGACCAACCCGAACGCGACGCACTCACGGCGTTGCTGCGCGGCGGCAAGCATCCGGCGCGAAAGCTCAAGCGGGCGCAGATCCTGCTCGCCGCCGACGCGGGCCTGAGCGACGCGGCCATCGCCGCGACGGTGACGGTCGGCGGCTCCACCGTCTACCGCACCAAGCGTCGCTTCGTGGAGATCGGCCTGGAGGCGGCGCTTAGCGAGGAGCCGCGCCCGGGCGCGGAGCGCAAGCTGACCGGCAAGGAGGAAGCTCTGCTGGTGGCCACCGCCTGCTCCAGCCCGCCGCCGGGCTGCGCCCGCTGGACGCTGGAACTCTTGGCCAATGAGTTCGTCAAGCTGACCGCGCATGAGCAGGTGTCGCGCGAAACGGTGCGCCGGCGCCTGGCCGAGAACGATCTCAAGCCATGGCGCAAGGACATGTGGTGCATTCCCAAGATCGACGCCGAGTATGTCGCGCGCATGGAGGATGTGCTCGACCTCTATGCCGAAGCCTCCGACCCGGCGCGGCCGGTGGTCTGCTTCGACGAAAGCCCGACCCAGCTCGTCGGCGAGGTGCGCCAGCCAATCCCGGCCGAACCTGGAAGGCCGGAACGCTACGACTACGAGTACAAGCGCAATGGCACCGCCAACCTGTTCGTCTTCCTCGACGCCCATCGCTCCTGGCGCAAGGTGAAGGTCACCGAGCGGCGCACGGCCGACGACTTCGCCCACTGCATGCGCGATCTCGTCGATGTCCATTATCCCGAGGCCGACTGCATCCGCGTGGTGCTCGACAATCTGTCGACCCACACACCCGCCGCGCTCTACCAGGCCCTGCCGGCCGAAGAGGCGCGCCGCATCCTGAGAAGGCTGGAATTGCACTACACCCCCAAGCACGCCAGTTGGCTCAACATGGTCGAGATCGAAATCGGCGTCCTGCGCGGCCAATGCCTCGACCGCCGCATCGAAAGCCGCAGCCGCCTCGTTGCCGAGGTCGAAGCCTGGGAACGCCGACGCAACGCAAGCGGCGCTCGCATCAATTGGATGTTCTCTACCGAGCAAGCCCGCGTCAAACTCGCCAAAGCCTATCCAAACCCAACCGCCAAAGAGTCATAACCTCTGTGCAGTGGTACTAGGTCTGCCATTTCAGCCATGGTAGTCGTGCCGCTGAGATCGATCGCTTTCACGCGCGCGATGGCCTGCAATGTCGGGAGGAGGTCATCCCAAAGGGATGCATCTGTCATGAAACCAGGGAGGAGTATGATGTTCATTCCGGACCTGCCAGTTTTGCAGGCACGGTCTAACATTTCCATGGCGTAACGGCCAACTGAACGGGCTGTGGTAACAATGCTTTCGAAGGCAAGTCACTCTAGACTGGCGTCAGCGCTCCGGCAATCCTGCTTGCCGCAAGCCGTTAGTCATCTCATCTGCCCATCCCGGTACGTCCCGAAACACAGGACGGGTCATGTAACGCTCGATCGTAAAGTCCGGCTCAGCTGCCAACAGCCTCTTTGCGGCCCATCGGGCCGTTTCATGGTCGCCAGCCATGGCCGACCAGGCTGTCATCATCCGGTAGGGCCAGGTCACCTCTGGACGTCGGTTGACCACCTCACGGGCAATGGACACTGCCTCGGAAAGGGAGCCTGCCAAGGCCAACGAGAGAGCGAACCCCATTCTCATGTTGAAGGCTAGCGGGTCCGCTGGACTAAGCGTCATCGCTCGCTCGAACCGCTCCCTGGAGCGATCGGGCTCGCCTTTGTAGCTTGCAACCCAGCCAAATCTGGCCCACGCCCATGAGCTGTTTGGATCGAGTGCCAGCGCTCTTTGCAGGAAGGCCGCCGCTCGCTCCTGATCGCCGCAGTGGCTTAATGCGCCCCCGACCGCAGTCAAAGCAGTCGGATCGTCGTCAATCGACGGCGTTGCAGCGTCGACGGCGCTCATTGCGAGTTCCAGTTCCCGTTCCGGCTCCTCGGTCCAAATATATCCGACGTTCTGGGCGTGGCACCACGCCAGGAATGCGTGGGCTCGGCCGTAAGCCGGGTCAATGGCAATGGCACTTTGCAGCAATGGAATTGCCAGTTTGATGGCGTCCTTATTGTGGCCCCAGAGGTATGGGTAGGCGCGCATGACAAAGTCGTATGCCCGGAGACTGCTTGGCGGCTTGCGCTTCGACAGCTCGATTTCTGCGCTGCGGATCGCCGGATGTATTGCGCCCGCGACCTGCGCCGCGATCCTGTCCTGGAACTCGAAGAGGTCCTTGGTCGCGCCCTCATAACGCTCAGACCAAAGCTGAGTCCGCCGCTCGGCGTCGACCAATTGGACGGAAATGCGAAGCCGATCCCCTCCCCGGCGGACAGTCCCCTCGACCACGTAAGTGACGCCGAGTTCCCTGGCAACGTCACGCACATCGACGAAACGCCCCTTGTACGTGAACGCGGACTGACGCGCGATCACGAAAAAGTCTCGAACGCGGGACAAGGCCGCGGTGATCTCCTCCACCATTCCGTCAACGAAATACTCATCGCTGGGACCACTCAGGTTGTCGAAGGGCATAACCACGATCGACGGCTGATCTTTCCCGAACCGCGTCGCGAGCAAGGGTGCAGGCCCATCACCGCCCTGATCAGGCATATCTCGCGACCAGTCGACCCGAAAGACCCAGATTGGCCGCGGGATGTTCTTCAAAGCCCGTTCGCCAAGGCTGGTCAGCGTGAACGGGACCTTTCCATCCAGATGCTCGCGCACTGATCCGGATATGCAAATGCCTGTGGGGGCGGCCATTTCCTGCAAGCGAGCCGCTATATTGACGCCATCTCCCAAAAGATCGTCGCCTGACACCACGACATCGCCTAGATTCACGCCGATCCGGAACTCCAGGCGACGTTCTCGTGGGAGGTCCAAAAGGCCGGGAAGTTGACGTTGGATCTCAACCGCGCAACGGACGGCCTGAACAGCACTCGGGAATTCCGCAACAAGTCCGTCACCCGCGCTGCCAAATATACGACCGCCGTGCTCGCGAACCAACGCAGCAATCCGATCGTGGCACAAGCCGAGCGCGCGAACCGTGCCCTCCTCATCCAGCGCCGCAAGGCGGCTGAAGCCGGCAACGTCTGTGGAGAGGATGGCTGCAAGCTTTCGATCCACTGAAGTGCTCGCTCCTGCGGTACAAAATTGCCAGAGCAAATATTCTCACATTTTCGCTGAATTCAATAGAAGCGCCCCCGATCTGCCTCGCCTCAACTACAATCCATCAAGGCCACCGCAACCGGTCTCCCCGGAAATTAGGACTGCCACATACCGACCATGTCTCCGAGTAGAGACACCTGACGAGCATTAAACAAAGACGTTCTGCCGTGTTTTACGCAGTGACATCCGGCTCGCGACACGTAGTCCTGGCGGCAGCAGCCTTGCGCGCGCGATCTCGACGTAGTTAAGCTGTTGCTCAATCAGGATTGAATTCCATCCAAGCCTATTACAGGACGCGCCGACGGTGCCCGACCCCGAAATAGGGTCGAGGACCGTTATGGCCGGGTGCCGTGTAAGCCTTCACCAATCTATCGACGAGTTCCTCCGGGAACTGGCATGGGTGTGAGGTCTTTTCGGGATGAGGCTCGATGGCGAGAGCGCATTGGATGGATCGCACTGAGACCCACTAGCTCCTTTCCGGACGTCGACCAGCAAAGACCAGCAAGGAAACGACTTGCGAAAGCGGTCTAGTTTAGGAAACATCCGGGAAGTGTCGCCGCCGCCGAACGCCCATAGCGACGATTTCTACTTTAGCAAACCATTGATCCAGCAAGTAGCGTACTTGCGGGGCGTAGGGAGTATTGGATGACAATAGAAGAGTTGATGGACCTGCAGGAGATCGGCTCCAGGGCCCGCATTCTAGGTCTCAAGGCACACCAAAATCCATACCTAAAACCGGAACGTCTGCCGAGTGACGCAATTGCGCTTGGTGATTGGATGGCGCGTCACGACGCTTGGAAGTTCGGCTGGGAAGCCGAAGATGCCAGCCGCGAAGGCAGGATCGCGAAGTATTTCCGCGATCTTCTTCGCTCCCCGAGCAGATCGCTCCGGGCCGAAATCCCGTCTTTTGATACTCCTCAGTGAATAACTGTTGCTACGTGCTCGCCCGTTCTTGCCGGCGCTTTGTGCGTTTCCGTCACCGCCCATGCCATCACCGCAACGGCGGCAACAGCAACGTACATAAAAGCTCCCTTGAACGGACGAGCAGTCGAAACGCAATCTCTTGTCGCTTCCAACGAGTTCAGCTTCTTTGTCATCGTGTTCCTTCGATTCTGGCCGCGGTGATATAGACGATTAGCGCCAGCTAAAGAACAGCGGGAATGGAGCACCTGCCCTGCGACCTGCGAATACCCGCCGCATTTGCCTTAGCACTCCGGACTGGGAAACCAACCTCGCGTCAGGCCTCTGCTCATGCATTTCTGAGCGGTATCGAGTTGATCTCTTAGGTGCCTGCAGTCTTCGATCAACGTGGAAATCGTAGCTCTCAAATCACCCGAATGCCATGCAATCGCTTGTTCCACGGCGTCATACTGGGGGTCTGGTCTTCTCTCGGCAGCTGTCATCGCTTTTCCCTCTTCGGTTTGGCTTAGACAGGATCATTCGCAGTCGTCGCGCTCCGCGCACAACGTTGACGACTCGATCCGAACTCAACGGAACGTAGGGATCGTGGCAGAGCCCGGTGATTCCTTCAACCGGACACTCGGTCGAATTTTATCGGCCCACGCTGTAGGTTCTGCGGAGTTCCGGATCAGAGCGGACCAATGTCATATTGCTCGCGCTGCCGCGTCGAGACGAGCATTAGCCCACGCGAGAGTGAAATGGCTTCGGGTGCGACAAAGTTCTTCAATGCCGAAAAAGGTTTCGGTTTCATCACGCCGAACGGCGGTGGAAGTGACATCCTCGTCCATATAACAGCGCTGCAGGTTCCGGCGTCACCGACCTGCGGGAGGGTCAGAAAGTCTCGTTCGATACCGAACCAGACCGAAGGGGAAAAGGGCCGAAAGCAATCAACATCAATCTCGAGTCAGCCTGACAAGGATCGCCCGCGCGCCGGTTCCAGGGCCGGCGCGCGATGAATCCCAAGCTCGGTGGCTCGCTATCCAATAGCAGCTATCTCTTCTTCGAACGCTCGAATCCCGTCATGGCCTTCTCCCGCGGGCATACGCCCGAACTTATCATCCTCTCGGTGCACACTTTGAACAGCTTGAGGTAGGCCTTGCCCATGTCATTGAGGATGCCGTGGGCGCTGTGCATCTGCCCGGACAGGAACATATTCGGCGATCATCATGCTTGTCGCATCGGCCGCAGACCAACCGCTCTTCAATATCAGGTCTGTTGCGAAAGTACCCTGAGTAGTTAGTCGTCTAAAAATCTCGTGCTCAATGGTATCGAAGGCCTTTTCATCAGAGGCCCCGTTCCCTCGATAACGGATGCGGAATTTCTCTACTTCGGCCCAAAGCAACTGGACTTCTGGTGAAAACGGCGCGTGTTTCTTTCGCTTAAAAAAGCCGAACATTCTCACCTCGCGCGTCTTTCGAAAGCAATCGCCTTCACTAGTCGGTGGAATCCGAAGCTGATTCACCGGGTGCGTCCAATCACTCCCCCGCTCTATGGATTTGCCTCGAGATAGCTGACCAAGTCATCGATTTCGATGCCCCACAAGCCCGAATACCGCATCGTCGTTCCAGGTAGCTTCCTGCTTGGCTTTGAAAGGAATTCGGACAGGTCCTTGGCTATCCAGACCAAGCCTTCCTCTCCGGCCTTTCGCATCGCCGGAGAATAGTTGTAACCTTGGAGACTGCCGGCTTTCCTTCCGACGACGCCCTTGAGTGACGGACCGAAAGTGCTGCGCTCGTTATCGACGACGTGGCAGCTTACGCAGGCTTTGAAAAGCCTCGCTCCCCGCTCCAAATTCGCGCCACACGCGTGATCTGCGGCGGCGGCTAAACACGCTGTCACAATCATCCATCGGATTGCCGACCGGCGGAGCCAGGAAACGAAATTCTCCATTTGGTGAGACCTGAGATGAGTTTCCGCTGCGCCCTTCTACCCGAATGTTGACTCTGCGACAAAAGGGAACATAATGGGAACATCCATTATTTGAAGAGGAAAGACGGCTATGAAGAATATGCCGATCGCACGGGCGTGCCCGGAGGAATACCCTGGCGTTTATTGGACGACGCCGACGAAAGCGACGATGGCTGAAATCCATCCCTTGCTGATAGCGGTCATAATCATGATGCCAAACCATAGGTCTTGGTGCCTCCACTCGGCTGACGTCTACGAGATGAACTCCGGAGGCCCTCTCGGCTATTTCGATATCGCGTTTGATCCGCCCACCCGCAGGGCCTGTGGCTACTACGGCGCGATCGGGTCTCAAGTCGTAATGCGCTCCCCGATCTGGTTCGAATGCGCCGGAGACGTCGACGACGTTATGCGGGCCTTCCATGCACTCGTTAGAGAAGCAGGTCATGTCGACTAAGCCCACGAAACAATTGGACCCCAGATTTCGAGGTCGAAGCCGCCCTCGCCTTCCATGACAAGGATGCCAAGGCAACCATCGCCACTCTTCTTGGAGATATCAAACATCTTCGTATGCAGCTGGCATTGGCCGAAGCCGCGATGAGCCGCGGCATGACCCGTGGATGGATACCCAAATTCGAACGGGAGCTTTGATGTGCTGGACCGAGCTAGCAGGCCAAGCCGAGTTTCGAGACGACCTTCAGGAAATGGTGGATCGCCCAAGGACCGAACTTTGGAAGCCGGGTCGATGTAAGCGCCGCCAAGACGATTTTCCGAGCCGGATACGCATCCGGTCGCAGAGCAAGCGCGGGTCCTGCAGAGCAGTGTGGTATCGTGGAGCAAGAGGCATCCGCTCACCAGAACGTGACTATGGAAGGTGAAACAGGGTGACCGTCAGTTCATTGACGTGCAAATATTCGAGCAGTTCCAGCGCAGGATAGAGCATCACGAAGAAAATTGCGTCTCGAAAGGTCCTCGCCAGGGGGCGTGTCGAGAATGTCACTTCCTTTTCGGATTTGAACAGCCTGAAGTCCGGCCAGAAGAACGGCACGGTTTCGACATATAGCCCGTATCGCGCCCCAAACAAGCTTCGCAGATCGTTTTCTTCCCTTTTTGCTGTGTAGTAGGACACGATGCAGGAGCCAGCGCACAGAGCGACGGCGAGAGCGATCGACCCATAGAAGAGACCAGCGCCGGTGACGGCGATCGTGGAGAAAAAATACAGCGGGTTTCGTGTCACGGAATACGGTCCCGTCGTCACCAACGAGACGTTTTTCTTGTTGCCGATGTACAGGATCGACCAAAGACGGCCGAACACCCCGGTCAGTACAAGCAGCAATCCGGATACTTCAAAGAGATCATGGGTGGGGGACCTCTCGCTGATAGCCGGGCGGCACAGGATCATCACGATCATCACCGACGCCGCAAACAGCCACAGAAACGTTATTCTATTTTTCTGCTGGAATGGCTTTTGAACCGTCGCCATTGTTATCTTTCACCGCGGGCACGCCTTAGTTGCTCTGATCGAACGCAATTGGCCCGACATTCTTCGGATCGCCGCCACCATTGCGGCCGGCAGCGTCGCACCCAGCCAGATATTGCGCAAGCTCGCCTCCTATCCGAGGCAGAACGAACTCGCTACGGCCTTAAGAGAGGTCGGCCGCATCGAGAGCGACAACCACGCCGGCCGAAACTTGATTGCGTCGCTGGTGCGGCTGTAAAGATCGGATCGTTGCTGGGTTGGCTTGCTGCTCATCTTCGAACCTCCGTTTAAGGTCGCGACCATCGCGACCTGCTACGGCGGTCCTAAAGCCGGGCTGCAAGCGCTGGCCTGCACCCGATAGGGCCGCAACGGCAGTGGAGGACGGCAAAGCCGTTGCGGGGCAGCGTGGGCCGGCAGGACCTCGAAGCCGGGCAGGACGCGAGGCGCGGGCATCACCGGGATGTTCAACGGCAGGCAGGCAAACCAAAGATCGGCAGACGGGCGGCGGAACAGTGAGGGTTATCCGAACACGGCCGCCCTTACCTTCCCGGCCGTGCCAACGACCGAGCGATATCGACGATGTCATCGCGCGAGGCGGTCGGGTCTTAGCGGCGACCGCGACGGAACAGATAGATAGGTCGCCTTGAACGGATATGAACCGCCAACAATCCAATTGCTAACCTCAGCGCTATAACAATGACTTAGCTCTGGGCGACTTCCCTCATTCGAGCAAAGAGTTGAAGAGCTCCCGTAGATCGTCATCCGACATGTGATCTGGACTGTTCTTTTCTGACCAGAGTTCGAACGCACGCTCCCGATCGGTATCGTCGCTAGAATCTGAAAGATCGGCCAAGTGCTCCCTAGCAGTCTCAATATCGGGATCGCGCGCGCGTCACGAGCGCGGCCGCCGCGCTTGGCCATCTCAGTTCAGGCGGGTCCAAGTCTGTGTCTTGCACAATACTTTCGTTGCACAGCCCCGAAGTTTGAGGCTGTTTCCCGACACGATGAGCCTGCCGCTATAGGTTGTTTTTGTCCTCGGATCTGTGAGTCTGCCGGTATATGTATCGCCCGCACCTGAGAAGAAACCGATTTGCTGTCCCGCATATCGCCCGCTCTTTGCCACAATGCAATAATTCGATCCGCAGTGGTGGATCGCCGACGTCTCGCCGTTTTCTGTTTTCCAGGTTCCCACCACTGTATCGGCACCACTCGCGGCGCTGGCAATTGATATGAAAACTGTTGCAAAAACAGACCTGATCGTCATGTGGAAACTCCACTACGGCCCCGTCGTTGCGCCATTACGAAGACGGCAGGGACGCGAGCTGCACAACTACGGCAAATACAACGAGGGCGACACGGGATTGTTCATAGAGCAATCCCGTTGCCACGCTGCCGACCAACCATCCCACACGCAAGGCTGCGATTTAGTGCGACATCAGGACCGGCATTGAAACGTTTTTCAGCAGATCGCGGGTCGCACCGCCGAACATATCTTCGAAAAGCGGCGAGTGGCCATAGGCGCCGCAGACGATAAGATCTGCGCTCTCACGGTCGAGGCCGGCAAACAACGCGCTGGTGAAATCGTTGTCCCCCGTGTTCCGCCATCCTTCCAGGGCCACCCCAACTCCATGCTGTGTCGTTACCAGAAGGTCCGCGCAATGGGAAAAAAACTGCTCTGCGCTATGAGCCTCCGGTCGTGCCGCGTGATATTGGTAGTCGAGGCCAGCCTTCTGAGCCGCGGCCTTGAATTCGTCTTCAATCGCGAGCGCGAGATCGCGGCTTTCCCCCTTCAGTGCTTCTTTCGTGCTGACGTCGACGCCGATCAGCCTGGCGTGGTGCCTGCTACGGCGGTCCGCAAGCCGGGCTGAAAGCGCTGGCCCGCACCCGATAGGGCCGCAACGACAGTGGAGGACGGCAACGCTGTTGCGGGGCAACGTGGGCCCGGCAGGACCTCAAAGCCGGGGCAGGACGCAAGGCGCGGGCATCACCGGGATGTTCAATCGCAGGCAGGCAAACCAAAGATCGGCGTCAATACCTTTATCACGGCAAAGTCTTGCAGATAGAAGGATGATACGTAATAACGTATCCCCACACCAAAAATGGCTGTGGTGCTGGCGAGACAGATACGAAACCTTTCTTCAAAGCTCCACGGAAGAGCGCATACAGTATGGCAATACCGAAAACGAATTCCAACAATATCCAGCAGCTTCCTGAGATCAAAGACCGAGCAGAATTCCAACTTGCGGCGGCTCAAGCGCATGACCTTGCGAGTCACGGCCTCGGCATCTCGATTTTCGTGGCCCTGTTTTTGCTCTGCGCTCTGATTGCGAATACCTTCAGCCTGAACGCAATCTGGGTCGCCTTCTTCTGCAGTAACGCGGCTGCACTTATCCTGTTCGGTGCTGGGCTGCGATCGGCCTACGACGTCGTCAGATGGCGTCAAGAAAAAGCCGGTCTCCCCAGCATCCCGCATGGAAGGCCGATGCGATGGCTCGTTGCTTTTCTAACCTCGTTGTGGTCCCTGCAGGAAATCGAAGAGCCGGACCACATCGACCGTTTGAGCGAAAGTGTCTTTGTTGCAGGAAAGTCGCTCGTGTCGCGCATCGGCACCCGCCCGCTCTCAGTCTTGAGCCTTTCCCTTTTCGCATGTTTGATCGTCTATGCCGGTTGGAGCCTGAAGGCGGACAACATAACGATCGGAACGATGACATTCCTCATCATTGCGGTCTGTATGGCTTTCGCCTTTCTGCTGTTGGTGACGGAGAGGCGGCTTGCCGCGATCGATGCGGAGGAATGGCCCGAGGCGAACGCGATTTCGCAATTGGCGCGCTTACCTATTTTCGTACTCGTCCTGTCTTCCTTCGGCCTGTTCCTGAGCGCGCGCGGATCCGGGCTCTCCATCAAACTCCTGGCGGCATTGGGTGGCTTTGTTGCCCTTGTCGGGCTTGAGTTTCTGCTGCGTGCGGTCGCCGCCATGTTCCGCCCGCAAGACGACAGCCGCGAGCCACCATTGATCGCCACCAGCCTTGTCGCAGGCACTCTTCAGTGGCCGCCTCAGCCTTTGATCGGCATCCAATCTGAATTGCGGACGAAGCAGGGCATCGACCTTCGGCAGATCTGGGCCTTTTCGTTCATTCGAAAGACGGCTCCGACCATCATGCTCGGAACGTTCCTTCTAGGCTGGCTGTTGAGCGGCATACGCGAAATTCCGATGACCGGCCGGGGCGTGTACGAGCGGTTCGGCAAGGCCGAGGGCATCCGGCACTCCGGCCTGCACATTGGCCTTCCATGGCCGTTTGGTCGTATCATTCCCATCGAGAACGGCACCGTGCACGAGCTGGCAACTTCCGTTAGCACGAACGGCAACAGCGAACCGCTGGCCGATGCCGAAGGGCCAGCGCCGGAAAGTGCGAACCGGCTGTGGGATGCCTCGCATATCAGCGAGAAATCGCAGGTGATCGCGAGCGGCACCAGCGGCGGACAAGGTTTTCAGATCGTCAACATGGACGTGCGCTTCGTCTACCGCATCGGTCTTTCGGATGAGGCGGCGATGAAAGCGGCCTATCGGGTCGCCGATCTACCGGCCTTGATCGAAAGTACCGCAAACCGTGTACTGGTCCATGACTTTGCCAGAAGAACGCTCAACGATGTCCTCAGCGAAGGCCGGTTGTCGCTGGCAAACGATATCGCCTTAGCAGTCCAGAAGAACATGGATGAGCTGAACAGCGGCATCGAAATCCTGGCGGTCGTCGTCGAGGCCATCCACCCACCCGCCGGCGCGGCCAACGCCTTTCACGGGGTCCAAGCAGCGCAGATCAGCGCGGAGGCGCTGGTTGCGCGCGAGCGGGGAACGGCGGCCGAACAGACGAATGAGGCGCAATTGAATGCCAACCTCCAGCAGGACAATGCGACGGCGGCGGCAACGGAAGGCATAGCGGCTTCAGAGGTCGCAAAACTGCGCTTCCAGGCTGAGCAATCGGCTTTCCACGAGGCGGGGCAGGCGTTTCTGACAGAGGAGTACTTCAATCAACTGACGATGGGACTATCCCACTCGAAGGCTCTCGTCCTCGATCACCGTATCGGCGGAAATATCGCTCCGACCCTCGATCTCCGGAGCATGACGGTGCCGGTCGATCCCGTGCCGACGCCTGAGCCTAACACTCCATACCAAAGTGAAGAAACCGGCCCATGACTGATACGCACGCCCATCCGAACTTAGACCATCATGTTCACGACCATCATCATTCTCACGGCGATGGTCACAACGAGACGATGCCATTTCGGTCGTCCCGCCTGATCGTCGCGATAATCGTCGTGGCCATCATTCTGATCGCCGCCTGCCTCGTGCAGGTGCGATCGGGAGCCGCAACCATCATCACCAGATTTGGCAATCCGGCTCGCGTTCTGATCGATCCAGGCCTCGCCTTGCGGCTTCCCATTCCGCTGGAGAAGACCATCGACGTCGATCTTCGCGCCAAATCGACGTCCAGCGGCCTGCAGGATGTCGGAACTAAGGATGGGCTGCGGATCATCGCGCAGGCCTATGCCATCTGGCAGGTCCCGCCCGATCCGGATGCCATCAAGCGCTTCGTCCGGTCGGTTCAGAACCAGCCGGACCAGGCAGCGGCACAAATCCGCACGTTCCTCGGATCGTCGCTGGAGACCACGGCCAGCAATTTCGAACTGTCGTCACTGATCAACCCCGATCCGGACAAGCTCCGGATCGATGCCCTGGAGACGCAGCTCAAAGCCCAGATCGCACAGCAATTGTTGGATACCTACGGCTTGCAGGTTGTCGATGTCGGTATCGAGCGCCTGACCCTACCTTCGGTGACGTTGAGCGCCACCGTCGACCGCATGCGGGCCGAGCGTGAGACCATCGCCACCGAGCGTGCTGCGATCGGCAAGCGGCAGGCCGCGGAAATCCGCTCAGCAGCTGAACGCGACGCGAGAGTACTGCAGGCGGACGCGACCGTGAAAGCCGCCGGTATAGAAGCCAAATCACGGGTCGAAGCGGCACAGATCTATGGAGCGGCTTATAAAAGTGCGCCAGAACTTTACGAACTGCTCCGCTCCCTCGACACGCTCGGCTCGATCGTCAGCTCCAATACGCGCCTTGTCCTACGAACCGACGCCGCACCTTTCCGGGCCTTGGTCGATGGGCCACCCGGCGCCGCGTCGGCTGGTGGAGCACATTAGAGATGGGCACCATCAGGGATAGGAATTCAACGGCGCAACATCAGGCTATTCGTCTGGTGTCCATGCTGCTCTCCGCGATCATGGTGCTGGCGGCGGTCGGCTGGGCAATATCCAATATCCGGGAGATCGCTCCACAAAACCGAGCTGTTGTCCTCCGGCTGGGCGCCCTGAACCGGGTGCAGGAATCCGGCCTGTTATGGGCTTTGCCCGCGCCGTTCGAAAACGTCTTGCTTCTGCCCGACGCCGCAACGGTTCTGGAACGCCGGATTGATGGATTGCTTCGCTCGCCAGCCGCGCAGGCCAGCGAGGCCAACGATGAGACAGAGAGCGATACTCTGGCAGGATCGGGATATCTGCTGACCGCAGACGCGAGTGTCGTTCAGCTCGATATCCGTGTCTTTTATCGGGTAACCGACCCCTTCGCCTATGCCCTGCAAGAGGAGCATGTCCTTCCGGCGCTCGACCGCCTCGTGACCCGTAGCGCCGTTGTGATCTGTGCTTCACGCGATCTGGACAGCATTCTCGTCGCGCGCCCGGAACTGGTCTCTGCCGACAGCGATACCGCCGAGCGCCGCGAACGGTTGCGCGCCGACCTGGTGAACAGCATCAACGCCAGCCTGGACGCGCTGAAATCGAAGGGCATGGGTCTTGGAATCGAGATCGACCGTGCCGACGTTCAATCCGCGCTTCCGGCAACGGCCGTGGGCGCGTTCGATGGGGTGCTGACGGCAAGCCAGCAGGCAGAACAGGCGATCGCGTCAGCGCAGAATGATGCGGAGAAGGACAGGCAGACCGCCGATCAGGAAGTCGACCGGATTGTGCAGATGGCGGAAGCCCAATCGAGCGAACGTCTGGCAAAGGCGCGCGCCGACACGGCAACCATCACCGGCATTGCAAGCGCGCAGGGATCCCATAGCGATTCCGGTCTTCCCTGGCGCCTTTATCGAGATCGCGTTGCCAAAATCCTGTCGCAAGCAGGCTCGGTAATCACTGTCGACCCCAGGGACGATACGCGCCTCATTCTGCAGGGAGCCGACAAATGAGCGTCGCGACCGATCATTCGCACGGCTCCCATGGCCACGCGCACCATCACCACCATGTCCTTAGCGCAGGCCTTCTGACCGCCAACGAAAAGCAGGCGGCGGCCGTTCAGCTTACCTTGGCCATGATCGCATTGAGCCTGCTTGTGCTCGGCATTGCCTGGCGCTGGCTTGCGCCGGACGAAGAGGGCGTCGGTCAGCTTCTGCTCGCAGCGGCCTCGCTCATCGTCGCAGTTCCGGTCATCCGCTCCGGTTGGCACAGTCTGCGCCATCCAAGCCTGCATGGCATCACCGACCAGTTAATCGCTCTTGCAATGCTGGCTGCCTGGGCGACCGGCGATCTGCTGACCGCGGCCCTCCTCCCGATCATCATGATATTCGGCCATGTGCTGGAGGAGCGCAGCGTCATTGGATCGAAAGAAGCGATGGAGGCATTGGCGCGCCTGACCCGTAGCCATGCACGGCTGATCACGCCGGATGGTGGCACGCGTGAAGTCGATAATATCGCGCTCAAGCCAGGCGATCTGGTGGAGGTGAGAGCGGGAGACCGCATTCCTGCCGACGGTCGCGTCCGGGAGGGACAGGCGAGCCTCGACACTGCGCCACTTACTGGCGAATCCATACCTCTCGAAGTCTCCGCAGGCACGGACGTCTTCGGCGGCGCGATCAATCTGGATGGCCGCCTCGAGATCGAGGTGACCCGAATCGGCGAAGATTCGACACTCGGAAGAGTCATCGCGCTGATGCAGCGGGCAGAAAACTCGAAGCCACCGATCACGCGGCTGCTGGAGCGCTACGCCCAGCAATATCTGGCCTTCGTGCTGACGATAGCGGCCATCGCCTGGTTCCTCACCTACAATGACCAGATCATGCTAGCGATCCTTGTCGCGGCCTGCCCCTGCGCCCTGGTCCTGTCCGCGCCGGCAACAGCGATTGCCGGTATCGCGGTTGCAGCGCGCCACGGCATCCTCATCCGCAGCTCGGCATTTCTGGAAGAGCTGGCCGATCTGACCTCCCTGGTCATCGACAAGACCGGCACCCTCACCTTCGGTAGGCTTCGGCTCCAGGAGATCAGGCTTACGAGCAATAGGGATCGGGAGACCGTTCTGGCCCTGGCCGCCTCTCTGGGCGCCGCCAGCAGTCATCCAGTCAGCCGGGCCCTGGCCTCGCTCGTCACCCATGATACTTACCATCCGATGACGAACGTCCGGGAACTTCAAGGGCTGGGCGTCGTTGCGGGCACGGCAGCGGGCGAAGTCGCCCTCGGACGTCCCGAATTGTTTGAACGCTTGTCCGTCATCGCTCCCTTGGTCCCCTCGCATGACGGTCCGCTCGCGGGCATTTCCGTAGGTGGAGAGTTTGTCGCCTGGCTTCTCCTGTCGGACACCGTCAAGCCGGAGGCAGCGGTTGCGATGACGGAATTGCGGGCGCTTGGGCTCAACCGGCAGCTTCTGCTGACTGGTGACCGTCAGTCGGTCGCGCATGCCCTTGCGCGAGAGATCGGCATAACCGATGTCGCGGCCGAGGCCCTGCCCGCCGACAAGCTGAAACGCGTGTTAAGCGAGACAGAAAGCGGCTTCAAACCCCTTGTCGTCGGCGACGGGATCAACGACTCGCTGGCCCTCAAGGCCGGTGCCGTCGGTATTGCGATGGGTGCGGGCGGTGCCGATATCGCGCTCGCCTCCTCCGACATCATCCTGATCGGCAGCGACTTGCGGCGGCTCGGCACATGCATCCGCCTCAGCAGGCTCTGCCGCCGGACATTGAAAACCAACGTCATCATCGGCCTCGGCTGGACCGTAGCGATCGTCGCATTGGCGGGATTCGGTTTTCTCGGAACGGCGGGCGCAGTCGTCGCTGCCCTCCTCCATAATTTCAGCACTTTGCTGGTGCTCGCCAATGCCGGCCGGATGATGCGATACGACGAACCACTCACGGCGTAAACAAGACTCGCAGATCGTCGCGACAAGACTGAAGCTCGCCGTTAAGATAGACCACCATGTATGAGCGTGCTGCTCTCCGAACTCCTGGATTCGATGCTGTCGAGGCACTTCAAACTATTGCGCAAATTCCCTCGCCTTGACCTGGAACGAACCTGCATCCAGGGGGTCTAGTTATAGAGGCTTTTTGAGAGGGTTCAGCCAGGCGGCCTGAGCAATAGCGGTCCGACATAGACAATTGAATAGCGGCAAACAGTGGCGATAAAGTCCTTCTCGCCACCGTAATATTCTGATTTTTAAAGCGCCGAATGGCAGCCCTGCTTAGCTCCAGGCGTGTAGCGGCGGCTTCTCTCCGTTGAGGAAGTATTTGCCGAGGATCGAGTATTTCCACCGTACCGGATCGTGCAGCGTATGCGTCCGGGCATTGCGCCAGTGCCGGTCGAGATTGTGCTCAGCAAGCGTCGAGCGCGTGCCGGCCAGTTCGAATAGCTTGTTGGTGGCCTCGATAGCGATCTCGGTCGAGAGAATTTTGGCCTCGGCAGTGACGATCTGCGATTGTGCTACGCTATCGGCATTGGGATTGGCAACCGCGCGGTCGATCGCAAGTCCCGCTTTCTCAAGCAATGCCTGCGCCGCATGCAGTCTGAGCTGGAGGCCACCGATCGCTTGGATCGTGTAAGGATCATCCCAGGCGTGGTCGAGGCCGCTGTCGACCCAGGCGCGCGACTTGGTGCGGACGAAGTTGATTGTCTCCTTAATCGCCGCCGATGCGATGCCGGTGTCGACAGCAACCTGGATGATCTGGAAGGTGGCGCCGTCCGCTACCTGCGGCCGTCTTCTTTGATCGCAAGAAGGATCGGCACCTATCGCTTCGTCTGCTGCGCCTCGCCCGGCTATCTCGGTAAGAGCGGCGTGCCGACCCATCCCGAACAGTTGGAACAGCATCGCTGCATCCTGAGCCTCAATCTTGTCCCACGCGATCAATGGCATTTCGAAGGTAGGGACGGACAGATGCTGGCGGCAAAGATCAACAGCAATATCGCCATCGACAACGGCGAAGCCATGCGCGTTGCCGCGGTGGAAGACGCTGGCATCATCTACGCACCTGAGGTTCTGGTAGCGGACGACATCACCGCCGGGCGACTGACCGAGGTGCTCGCCAGTTGGGGCAAGCACAGTCTGCCGATCCACGCCGTGCATCCGTCACGGCAATTCGTGCCACGACGGGTCAAGGCAATCGTCCACTGGATCGCCGGGGATCTCCGTCGGTAGAGATCCCCGCCAGGCCAGCTATTGCAGATCGCGCACGGAGGTTACTTCCATTGCGTTCCGTCGTCGGCAGCGCAGCCGCGCTGTGGCAAGGAACCGGTAAAGGTGGTTTCGAGTTTGGCGCATCCCCATGGGTTGATCGGGCTTGGCATATTGTTGTTGAGCATAATGTGGATTGCCGTAGCCTCGGCCGAGCATGTGCGGATCGGTCGTGCGGCGGGCTTCATGCAGGTCTGTCACGGCAAGGGTGGACCGCTACGGCGGACCGCCCCTGGCGACACCGTCATCTACTACTCTCCCTCCGAGGCCTTCCGCGGAAAAGACCGCCGGCAGGCCTTCACTGCAATCGGGATCATCACCGACCGCTCACCCTATCAAGCGGAAATGTTTCCCGGCTTCGTACCCTGGCGGCGGGATGTCGACTGGCGACCAACAGCGGAGGTGCCGATCCGTCCGCTCCTCGGTCAGTGGCGTTCACCCGAAGCGGCAACTGGGGTGATCAATTGCGGTTCGGGCTCTTCCCCATCGAACCAGAGGATTCCGCGCTCATCGCAGCCTCCATGCAGGACGATGGCTGAGGGTGCCGATGGCCGATTAATGGGATCAAGGCCAGGGCGCCGATCTCTGCGAATGAACCCCGACTGAATGGTGCCTTCAGCTTCTGTTCCAAAGGGAGCGTCCAAAAGAAAGACGTTCAACCGCGGTCTTATCCGCCTGAGGAGACACAGTCATGATCCGCACGTCTTTCATTGCAACCGCACTCGTCGCTCTCGTTGGCCTCACCGCCGCAGCCCCCGCCATGGCCAACGATGTGCGTATCGAACAATATGGCTGGTCGAACTCTGCCGGTGGCGCGCAAGAAGGATACGGAAACCGGATCAGAACCTATCAGAACGGGGGCTACAACCGGATTATCGGCCATCAATATGGTCGTCATAACCTTTCGGCTGTCGGTCAGGAAGGCAATGACAACTATGGCGCCACCTATCAGAACGGCGTCCGCAACGTCGCCGGCATCGGCCAGTTTGGCTCCAACCACACGACGATCCTTACCCAGGACGGCAATGGCAACATCGCGGCTGGCGTCCAGGTCGGCCATGGCTGCAACGCCAATGTCAGCCAGGGCGGCAACGGCAATGTCGCGGCCTTCGTCCAGGCCTGCCCGTAAGCGGCTCCGCGATGACGTGAAAGAGGCCAAGATCGCAACAGCAGACCACTAGGGGAGACGACCCATGCCATATAGCGTCAAACATCTACGCCGCCTGACGGCCATTCTTGCGCTGGTCCTTCCCGTCGGCGCCATTGCGGCCATGACGACTGCCAACCAATCTGACGAGGCGCAGCTTTGCGAAATCAAGGCAACGCCTGGAGCAGGTATGGTAAGACTGGATGCGCTCGTCCACGCCGACAAGCATATCAGCGGGACTTACACCTTTCATGTCGTGAAATCAGGGGGCGGTGGAAGCTCCACGAGCAGCCAGAGTGGCGATTTCGATGCCATAGCGGGACATGCGGCAATCCTCAGCTCCGTCTCGCTCGACTCCAAAGGTACCGAATACAAAGTCACACTGGATGTCGTGATCGGGGACAAGAGCTTCAGCTGCACGAAGCAGATCGGCGGCAACTAATCGGCCTCCACACTCTGCGAATCCCTTTAAAGGGGCGCCGGTTTCTGGCGCCCTTTTTCGTTCGATCAGGCCGAAACGACTGAACGACAACTGAACGGGCAATTGTGACTGGGTTCAGCTGCAAGATGCGAAAGTTGATCATCGGCCAACACAGCTGGCAAATGGAGATCAGGATGAGTCGCAACGTGTTTAAGATCCTTACCGTCACTCTTCTTGCCGGGAGCATGGGGCAAGTAGCCTTGTCTGTGCCAGCCTATGCCGGCGGCCGGATCTCGTTCAACCTCGCGCCGGACAATGCCGAGGATGCGGGTCTTTTCTCAACCGGACTGCGGGTCTATTCGCTCTACCGCGGTCTGAAAGACGCCGACATCCGGCAGCTGGGCCGGGGTAATGCGGCTGGCATCGCTCAGGCTGGCCGTGGCAACCTCGGCTTCATCCAGCAACGGGGCAGTGGTCATTCCGCAACCTTGCGGCAGAATGGCAACAACAATGCTTATGGCATTTTCCAGTATGGGCGAAATACTGAAACCGACGTGGTGCAGGATGGGGATAACGGCAGTGGCGCTACCTTCAGCTACGGCTGGTAAGACAGTTCACCCCAGTCCCGAAGGCGATGTCACGTTGTTTCATCAACGCCGGTTCGCCGCTTTTCCCGCAGGCGAACGCAATGGCCATCACATACAGAATCGCTCTGACAAGCCGAGAACCACTTCCAGATGCAATAATGCCCGGTCGCCACAGTCAGGTGTTGCCCTGGACGAGGAGAGCCGAGAGGTCAGCCTACCCGTTGGTGACCTCTCAAGCCCTCTCAGGGGACCGAAGGTGCCCCTGCGTGTCCTTTTTTGGCGGAAGGACAGGGCCAACTTAGGCAGAGGCTGCGCACTTGGAAAGTTGGACCAAGGTCCGACCGCAAGGAGGGAGGCTGCGGGAGGGTTTGTCCGCGACATCCCAAAGCCTCCCTCATCCTTCGGGGCAGAAGGACAAGGTCCAGTTAGCGCAGGCGCACCGATTGGGTAGTTGGACTAAGGTCTGACGAATTCACTGGCATTTTGCGAATCAGACCGGCACATCCGGCCCCCCATCACGGCAGGCATGCCGAAGTCCGTGAAAGCAAAAGAGAATCACAGCCCGTGAGCCAAGACCTTTTGGCAAGCCGGGGACAACCGCGCCATGTTTTCCCTAAGGCAGGCGATGCCGCGTCCGCCGCCGAGCGGAACGGCACGGCAGTAAGATCGGAAGTCCGGCCCACAGGCCTCGCGGGCAATGACCATCTCCTCCCGCGGCGAAAGCTGTGGTGCGGCCGTCGTCGCCGGCGCGGCGGCCTTGGGTGTGCCGGCATCCGGCGCCGCCGGCGCGGTCGACGCCCCTGAAGACGATTTCGGGGCGGCAGCGTTGCCGCTTGCGCCAAGTGCGCTGATTGCCTGTTTGCATCCCGACGAGAGCGACGCTTCGTTGTGTTGCAGGCAGGCAAGCGCCTCCTTGCCGCCCGGGGTGACGCCGGAACAATTGGATAGGAAATCGCTGCGGCAGGCGGACTTGATCGCGTTGCGTTGCGCGTCGGTCGGCTGCTGCGCCAAGGCCGCGCCCGCGAACAGGACGATGCCTCCCAGCACGGACAAGCCAAGTCTCATTCTCCACATGCCACGTTTCGCGGATGCGATTTCCAGTGATGACGAGAAATTCTCCATAGTTCCTCTCCCTTCGGAAATCACAGTGTCGACCATGTCGGCATCGTGAGGCTGCACCTAGCCCTCTTCCTCCGAGGGCGCTCCATTGCTTATCCGCAGGGCAGACGATCAAGCGCAACACGCCATGCGTTCCCTAGCCGAGAATAGCAATTCTCAATGCGGTATCCGCTCTGGCCAACAGCGTGTTGTCGCATCACCTACGTCTGCGCGTCGGGCACTGCCACTGGACGGCGCTTCCGGTATTCCTCGAAATGCTGCAGGATCACGTAGAAGGACGGCACCAGCAAAACCGCCAGGCACGTCGATGCGATCATACCGCTAAAGACAGAAATACCGATCGATCGGCGGGCGTTGGCGCCAGCCCCCGTCGCCAGAACCAACGGCAGCACGCCCAGGATAAAGGCGAAAGAGGTCATCAGGATCGGGCGGAAACGCAGTCGCGCCGCAAGCACGGCGGCAGCGGCAATCTCCATGCCCTGCATGCGTTTTTCCCGCGCATACTCAACGATCAAGATGGCGTTCTTCGAGGAAAGCGCGATGAGCAGAATGAGACCGATCTGCGTGTAGAGATTGTTCGCCACCCCGAGCGCCGTCAGTGCGCCGACAGTCCCGAGCAAAGCAAGAGGAACGGCGAGAATAACGGCGAACGGCAAGATCCAGCTTTCGTACTGTCCGGCCAAAACGAAATAGACCAGCAGAATGGCGAGGCCAAAGACGTAGTAGATCTGGCTGCCGACCGCCCTTTCCTGATAGGACAGCGCCGTCCACTCGAAGCCGGCGCCCGGCGGCAACGTCTGATTGGCAATCTGCTCCATGACATCGAGCGCCTGCCCCGAACTGAAGCCGGTGGCAGGCCCGCCGACGATCGTGGCAGTGGGATAGAGATTGTAAAGGCTGATCAGCGTCGGGCCCGGCGTGCTTTTCACGTCGATCACTGTACCAAGCGGGACCATGGTGCCATCGCCAGCCTTGACTTTCAGATTGCGGATGTCATCGGGCCGCACGCGGAAATCTGGGGCCGCCTGCACATAGACCTGGAAGGTGCGGCCGAACTTGTTGAATTGGGTAACATAGCTCGATCCCACGTAACCCGAGAGGGCGGAAAACACCTGCCCAACCGTGACGCCGAGCGTCTCGGCCTTGATGCGGTCGACCGAAACCTCGAGCTGGGGAGCGTCTGCGCGGAACGACGTCTGCAGCCGCTGTAGCGAGGACTGCGAGTTCCCGTGTTCGACGATCGTGTCGGCCAGTGTCTGCAGCAGCGGGAAATCGAAGCTACCGTCCTTGAGCAGCACCTGCATGGTAAAACCGCTGGCATTGCCGATACCCTGGATCGCCGGTGGGACCATGACCAACGTATTAGCCTGCATGACACTCTCCAGAGCGCCGTTCAGATGCCGGTATATCGACAGCAGATCCTGGCCTTTCTCCTTTCCGCGCACGTCCCAGTCCTTGAGAACGACATAGGCGACACCGGCATTCGGCAGGCTTGCACTGTTGTCGAGGACCGAAATGCCGCTGATCGTCAGAACCTGGTCGACGCCCGGCGTTGACTCGGCGATCTGGCTGACCTGCTGCATCACGGCATCGGTGCGCTCCTTCGATGCGCCATCCGGCAACTGTGCGTTGATCAGGACGTAGCCTTGATCCTCGATGGGGAGGAAGGCCGTCGGAAGCCGGGTCAATCCCCAGAAAGCGACACCGATCAGCCCGAGCCCAACGAGAACCGCGATCGCGCTGTTGCGGACGAGGCCGCCAACAAGCCTGGAATAGCCGTTTTCCGCCGCGTCGTAGATTCGATTGAAGCCGCGATAAAAAAAGTTACGCTTTTCGGGCGGCACGGGCGGCCGCAGCCAGAGAGCGCATTGTGTCGGTTTCAATGTGATCGCGTTGATTGCGCTGATCAGCGCGGTCGCGGCGATGACGAGCGCAAATTGCCGGTAGAGCTGTCCGGTTAGCCCCGGCAGGAAGGCAGCCGGAATGAAGACCGCCATGAGAACGAGCGTAATGCCGATGACGGGACCGAGAAGTTCATCCATCGCCTTCTCTGCAGCCTGCTTGCCTGGCATCCCCTCCTCGACGTGACGCGCAACCCCCTCGACGATGACGATCGCGTCATCGACGACGATGCCGATCGCAAGCACGATCGCAAACAGCGTTGACAGATTGACGGTGAAACCGAGGGCTGCCATCGCGGCAAATGCCCCGATGATCGTCACCGGAACGGTTGTCGCCGGCACGAGCATGGCCCGCCAATTCTGCAGGAAGAGCAGGATCACGATCAGGACCAGGACACCGGCCTCGATCAGCGTCACGTAAACCTCGCGGATCGAGGCCCGGACGAATTTCGTCGTGTCGAACGGCATGCTGTATTCAAGGCCGGGCGGAAAGCTCTTTGAAAGCTCCGCCATCTTCGCCCTGACGGATTCGGCTACCGCGATGGCATTCGCTTCCGGCAACTGGAAAATGCCGATACCGGTCGCCGGTCGCCGGTTCTGCAGGAAGGACTGGCTATAGGTCTGCGCCCCGAGCTCGACACGACCGATGTCGCGGACACGCGTGATCCGGCCGCCGCCTGTGGAATCGACCTTGACGATGATGTCTTCGAAGTCAGGGGCGTCGTTCAGCCGACCGCTGACGTTCAGCGTATACTGGAAGTCCTGCCCGTTGGGCACCGGCGGCAACCCCACCTGCCCTGCCGTGACCTCCTGGCTCTGCTGCTGCACCGTGTTGATGATATCCTGCGGCGTCAGCCCGCGGGCTTGCAGGAGATTCGGATCCATCCAGATCCGCATGGCATACTGGCCGGCGCCAAAGACGCTGACATTGCCGACGCCGGGGAGCCGGGCGAGTTCGTTCTGCAGGTTGATGACCGCGTAGTTCGATAGAAAGAGGCTGTCGTAACGGCTGTCCGGTGAGGTCAGGCTGACGAAACCGAGGATCGATGTCGACTTCTTCTGCGTCGTCACGCCCTGCACCTGCACCGCCTGCGGCAATGATGGCATCGCGATCGCAACGCGGTTCTGGACCAGGACCTGCGCCTGATCGGGGTCCGTACCGATGGCAAAGGTCACCGTCAGCGAGTAGGTGCCGTCGCTAGCGCTCGTTGACTGCATGTAGAGCATGTTTTCGACGCCGTTGACCTGCAGTTCGATTGGCAACGCAACGGTATCGACGAGGGTCTTGGCGCTCGCGCCCGGATAGCGCGTCGTCACCTGTACGGTGGGCGGAACCACGTTGGGATATTGAGCGACTGGCAGCTGCAGAAGCGCCACCGCGCCGATCAGGACGATGACCAGCGCGAGAACATTGGAGAGCACCGGCCGCTCAATGAAGAAGCGCGAGATCATCTGCTTCGCCTCCTTGATTGGGCGTGGTCTCGGTTCATGGGACCTTCGATCCGCTGGGATCCCCTGTTGCCGCGGCAGCGTCTATCGTGATTCTCTCAGGCGTGACCTTCATATCGGGCACGGCCCGTTGAATGCCGGCCATGACCACCCAGTCGCCGGCATCGATACCGGACTCGATAACGCGCATGGACCCGTCGCGCTGACCGATCTTGACGGGTCGCTGCTCGATCACATCGTCCTTGCCAAGCACCAGTACATAGTTGCCCTGCTGGTTGGTGCCGATCGCGTCGTCGCGAACGAGAAGCGCCTTGTCCTTGTGGGCGACCGGGACACGAACGCGCACGAAGAGGCCCGGCAGGAGCGCATGGTCCTTGTTATCGATAATGCCTCGAACCGAGAGCGTGCCTGTCGAGGCATCGACCTGCGGAGCGACATAGTCGAGGTGGCCCTTGTGTGGGTATCCCTCTTCGTCGCCCAACCCGATCTCGACCGGTATGCTCGGAAGATCAGTCTGGGTCAGCTTACGCCCTGCCTTTGCAAGGCTCTGCTTGATCATCAGCACCTGCGATTCGCTGACGTTGAAATAAACGTAGAGCGGGTCAGTCTGAACGATCGTGGCAAGCTTTGTCGGGCCGGACACACCGACCAGCGCACCCACATCAACAAGATGGTCGGTCACCGTGCCGTCGAAGGGCGCCACCACGTCCGTGTATCCGAGGTTGATATTTGCGAGATCGAGGCTCGCCTGCGCGTTCAGAATGGAGGCGTTTGCCTCGTCGAGCGTCGCCTTGGCGCTGTCGACGGCCGTCTGCGTCGTCACCTCCTGCTTCATGAGATTGACCTGCCGGTCGTATTCCTGCTTCGCTCCAACCTGCGACGCCTGCTGCGAGGCCAGCTGCGCCTGGGCTTGGTCGACCTGCGCCTTATAGGTGTCGCGCTGGATGCTGAAGAGCTTGTCGCCCTTCTTCACGGCAGTTCCATCCTTGTAGTCGATGGTCTCGAGAAAGCCTTGAACTCGCGCTTCGATGTCGACCGCATTGATCGCGTCTGTATTGCCGGTCAGCTCGAAATATTCAACCACCGGCTGCTGCAACGGCTGTGCAACATTCACCTTCGGGGGTGGCGGTGGCACATACGCATTGCTGCCGCTGTCGCACGACGACAAGCCGGCGGCCATTGCAAGAATCCCGATTAGGTATAGCCCCCGATACGATCTGCCACGCATTTCCCCTACCTCGACGGATGCACGAGCTTTGGATTTCATGCGTGCCCCGCAGTGGATCCCAACGCACCAAACGCCGAGGCTAAGTATAGTATGGGACAATGTTTCCGCGAAAAGCAATAGCAACGCAGGCGATAAATAGTGACCGATGCAAGCTGCGATGTGCGACAAGGATGAACCTACAGTTACATTTCGGCCGCGAAAAAGAAACGTGCAGTAGCTGTGCTTCCGTTCGATCGACAGAAAGGTGCCAAGCCGTTCTTGAGTGCCCCAAGGGCATGTCTAAGGGATACCTCGCTACGCCCTTCTATCGATGGCAATGCCGCCAGCGACGTTAGCGTACCCAGCATTCAACGCGTACCCAATCAACCGTTGTCAAAGTGAGGGCCGAAATTCCCACTGCCGACGCGCTTCAAGGCACTGGTTGCCGCGTGCGCGACGACCGCCGGACTAAGCGGCCCGACCGGGGCGTGGGCCGACGATTCGAAGGCACTTCTGAAGGCGATGTCCGACTACATGGCGGCGCAGAAGACGTTCTCCTTCGACTATGTCTCGTCGGTGGAGGCAGTAACGCCAGCTTTCGAGAAACTGCAATTCGTCAGCTCCGGCACTGCCACCATCAGCCGACCAGACAAAATCCGGGTAACGCGTGTCGGTGGCTTTGCTGACTTGGATGTCGGCTTTGACGGGACGAAACTGACCGTACATGGCAAGAATCTCGACGCGTACGCCCAGATCGACGCGAAGGGGAGCCTTGATGAGCTTTTTGATCGGCTGCAGAACGCCGGCCCAGAGATTCCCGGCTCCGATCTCCTGCTCTCGAACAGCTTCGATACGCTGATGGACGGCGTCACCGAGGCCAAGCACATCTCAAGCGCGGTCGTCGACGGCGTCGAATGTGAATACCTGACTTTCCTGAAAAATGACATCGACTGGCAGATTTGGATCGAGACAGGATCGACGCCGATCCCGAAGCGCTATGTCGTCACCAGCAAACATGTCGTCCAAGCACCGGAATACATGCTTGAAGTCCGGAATTTCCGCACGGGAGAAGATGTGAAGGTCGCAAACTTCGCGATCGAGATTCCGGGCGATGCAAAGAAGGTTGATTTGAGCGAACTCGGTCAGATCGATGAACTGCCGGCGCCGACAGGCATGATGGGAGACGCACAATGAAAACCGTCGTAAGGATTTTCGCCTTTGCGCTCGCAGTCGCCTTCGCATCCCTTGACGTCAGCATGGAGGGCAGTGACCTGACGACCCTGACGTTCAGGGCATCTACCCCGGCCGAGGCGGTGATCGGGCATCCCCCGACACCGCTCTCCTACGCGGGTGTTGCCCGTCGGACCACCCGCCGTGTCGTCCGAAGAACGAACGTGTACATCAGCACTCTGCCGGCCGGTTGCGTCTACGGTGCGTACTACGGCGGCTATTATTACCGCTGCGGATCACACTACTGCGCCAAGAGCGGCGCTACCTACGTTCAAGTGGTCATTGAATAGCAGGCTCACCGGGCTTCCTGGCAGCCGTCAGCGGAGGTATTAACAGTTACCATCAATGCATCGGAACCTACCGGGGGCAACGGCGTTTCCCGGTCACTGTGGACCAGAGAGCGACCTATAAATGCGAACTTGACGAGAAACTGGCGGCTGCGCTCAGCGAGCCACCGGCAGTCGGCGGTCTGGTCTTTGTCGCGAACCTGGAAACCGGCATAACGAGGCGAGCCGGCAAGAATGGATTTCTCTATTACGACACCAAAGGCACGCGCATCAGCGATCCGACGGAACTCGAGCGAATCTCGGCTTTAGCCATTCCGCCTGCCTATACCGAGGTTCTCATTTCCGCGGATCCGAATTCCCACCTGCAGGCCACCGGCCGCGACGCACGCGGCCGCAAGCAGTATCGTTACCATCGCGAATGGACTGCGGAGAGGGACAGAAGCAAGTTCGAGCGGCTTGCCGATTTCGGCTCGGCGCTCCCTGCAATCCGCAGGACGGTGGATTCCGACCTCAGGCGTCGGGCGCCCGATTTCGACAAAGCGCTCGGGACGATCGTCTGGCTGCTGGATAATCTCTATATCCGTGTCGGCAATGCAAGCTACGCTTCGGAAAACGCCTCCTACGGCCTGACGACGCTGCGCAACAGGCATGTGAAAATATCGGGCTCGAGCATTCACTTCCGCTTCAAGGGCAAATCTGGGAAGGAATGGCGCCTCAGCCACAGCGACCGGCGCATCACGCGCGCCGTGCGCATGCTCCAGGAACTGCCGGGCCAGCAGCTGTTCCAGTATATCGACAACCATGGCGCCTCCCATCCCATCCAGTCGCAAGATGTCAATGCCTACATAAGACAGGCATCCGGAGCCGATTTCAGCTCCCGGCAATTTCGCACGTGGGGTGCAACGCAAATGGCCGCGATAGGGCTTGCGGCGCTCGAACCGGAGCAAAGCCGGCTTGGGCGCGCGCGACAGATGAACGAGGTCATCGATGCGGTTGCCGCACGCCTCGTCAACACGCGCGCCGTATGCAGATCGTCCTACGTCCATCCAAAGGTGTTCGAAAGCTTCGAAACGGGCGAGCTGGCCAAGCTCGCTAGCGCCCGGCCGAGCAGAAACGCCAGGTTGCTGCGCTGGATGGATCAGGGTGAAATCGCCGTGCTACGCTGGCTGAAAGGCCTCAACGGCTGCTGACAGCGACTATTTCCCTGTATGCGCACGCTTCGCGACGCTTGCAATGGAACCAAACTGCAGCTCACGCCGTTATGAGGAATTGCCGCGAATGCGGCCACGGGAGATGGCGCCAGGGCGCCAGGGCGCAAATGGCACGTCAGACCTATTGGAAGGGCTATCTCAAACTGTCACTCGTTACCGCAGCGGTATCGCTGACACCGGCGACGACAGACAGCAACCAGCTTCGATTTCATGTCCTGAACCGAAAGACGAAGAACCGCGTCGAAAGCCGCTACGTCGACAGTGTCACCCACAAGCCGATTGCCAATAAGGATCAAGCCCGGGGATATCCGCGCGGCGAAGACGACTATGTCATTCTTGAGGACAAGGAGCTCGATGAAGTCGGGCTGGAAAGCACGAAGACGATCGACATCGATACCTTCGTGCCGCGCGGCTCGATCGACTGGATCTGGTACGACAAACCACATTTTCTCACCCCGGAGGACAAGGTCGGCACCGAAGCTTTTTGCGTGATCCGGGAGTCGATGAAGGCAAACGATGTCGTCGGTATCGCCCGACTTGTTCTCTACCGGCGCGAGCGGGCAGTTCTGCTTGAGCCGCAGGGCAAGGGCATCATCCTCTGGACGCTACATTTCGGCGACGAGGTTCGCCCGCCGGCAGCGACACTGGACAGCCACAGCAAAGTGGATGACACCGTGCTCTCCATGATGAAGAAGCTGGTGAAGGACCGGACCGAGGACTGGCAGCCTGCCATGGTGCAGGATCCGATCCAGAAACGGCTGAGGGCGATGATCCGGGCGAAGCAGAAAAGCCTCGTCAAAGCCACACCGCCATCCGCCAAGCGGCCGGCACCGAGGCCGACGGGCAACGTCGTCAATATCATGGACGCTCTGAAAAAGAGCCTCGCCAAGGAAACAGGCCGTCCGAAATCTCACTGAGGCACCGCAACTAGCAGTCCGTTATTTTCGCCTCTCGAGCGGGACGGCGGCAGCAAAGAAGTCCACCCACGGATCGCTCCTCAGGGTATCGAGACGCGCGGGCGCGTTGTCGACCGTGAAATAGGCCGGACCTATTTCCTCGGTCAACTCTTTCCACTCAAGCGGCATGGAGACGGCAGCCCCCGGCCGCGCACGCGTCGAATAGGCGGCGACTGCCGTGTTGCCGCGCCCATTGCGCAGGTAGTCGATGAAAATCTTGCCGGTCCGCTTCGCCTTCGTGGCGGTCGCGAGATATTTGTCCGGCTGATCTTTCGACATGCCATCGGCGAGTGCCTTGGCGAAGGCCTTGACCTGAACCCAGCTCGCCTTCGGTTTCAGCGGCGTCACGACATGCAGTCCCTTGCCACCGGAGGTCTTGACGAAGGCCGCGAGACCGGCCGCTTCCAGACGCTCCTTCAGCTCGTTGGCGGCGGCGATCACATCTGTCCAGCTGACACCATCGGCCGGATCGAGATCCATGGTGATCATGTCGGGTCGTTCCCAGCTGGCTGTCGTGGCACCCCAGGGATGGATCTCCAGCACGGCGGATTGGACAAGCGCAATCATCCCGTCGAAGTCCATTATGCGCAGCAATTTCTCGCCGCCTCTGTCCTTCGGATCGGTGATCTGTTCGATGCTTGAGTTCATGCCCTTCCAGGCATGCTTTTGGAAAAACCGCTGCCCGCCGATACCATCAGGACAACGCAGCAGCGCCAACGGCCGCTTGGTCACGTAGGGTTCGATGAAGCGCCACACCCGCGCATAATAACTGGCCAGCCCCTGTTTTGTGATGCCCTCCTCCGGCCAATAGATGCGATCCGGGTGCGTGAGCGTGACCTTGGACTGAGGCAGTTCCTGAGCAGTTGTATTTGTTGCTTCGGGCATCACATCCTCTGGCGCCTTGTCTTCCCTTAACCCACGAAACGCGGCGTGCCGCAAATTGTGGTCCGCCGACCATGCCTGAAACTCGACCTCGGCAACAAGCTTCGGAGTGACATAAACAAGCCCGCGTCGTTCCTCTGCGGTGAGCTCATCGTCGAACGAACTCTCTCTCTGTTCCATCGCCGACAGCGTCTCATAGAGCTCGTGCGCGATATTGACGCTGAAACCTGTTCCGACCCGGCCCACATGCTCCAGCTTGCCATTGCGGTAGACGCCCATCGCCAATGAGCCGATCGCATTCTTCATCGAGGTCGAAGGCACATAGCCGCCGACTACGAATTCCTGCCTCTGCAGGCACTTCGATTTGACCCAGTCGCCGGTGCGCCCGGACACATATTCGCTGTCGGCCATTTTCGAAATAATGCCCTCGAGACCGAGCTTGCGGGCATGCTCCAGCACCACGGCACCCTTCTCGGCGAAATGCTCGCTGTAGCGCAGCCCTCCGTCAGCATCTGCCAGCAGCCCCTGCAGCAACTCCTTACGTCTGGTGAGCCGCGCTTTCTGCAGGTCGTATCCGTCGAGATAGAGCAGATCAAAGGCGTAAAAGACGAACCGATCGTGACGCCCTTCGCTGAGATCGTTCTGGAGGGCCGAAAAATCGGAGGCGCCGCTTTCCCGCTCGACGACGATCTCTCCGTCCATGATCGCCGACTTGGCCGGCAGTGCCGCGAAGGCGTCAACGATCTCCTGGCCGAACTTTTCGGTCCAGTCGAGCCCACCGCGCGTCGACAGCACGGCCTTGCCGTTCTCAAGCCGCACCTGCAGCCGGTATCCGTCGAACTTGATTTCGTGGATCCACTCTTCGCCCGACGGTGGTTTGGCCTTGAGCTTGGCAAGCTCGGGCTCGACAAAGGCAGGCATCGGGGCCTTTTCGGCGCCCTTCGGCCACTCATGTCGTTTCGGCTTCGCCCGGGCCGCTACAGGCTTCACAGAGGCCGGCTTTGATGCGCCCTTGGGTCGGGAGTTCCAGGTGGCGTCAGGGTGCTTGGCCACCTCTTCGATCTTGCGGCCGCTTTTCACCGATTCCGGCCGCTGTTTGAGAATGTCGCCTTTGTGGCGAGCCTCCGCGTCTTCTGCCTTGATGAGCAACCAGTTTTCCTGCCGTTCACCCGGTTTGCCGTGCATGCGCACGAGGTGCCAGCGACCGCAAAGCTTCTCTCCGTCGAGGTCGAACTCCATGTGGCCCTTTTTGTAGCCCTTGTGCGGATCGCCATTCGGCGTCCAGGTGCCCCGATCCCAAACGAGCACCGTGCCGCCACCATATTGCCCCTTCGGGATGATGCCTTCGAAGTCGCCATAGTCCAGCGGATGGTCCTCGACGTGAACGGCAAGCCGCTTTTCATCAGGATTGAGGCTTGGCCCGCGAGTGACGGCCCAGCTCTTCAGCACGCCATCGAGCTCAAGCCGGAAGTCATAGTGAAGTCTCGTCGCATCGTGTTTCTGAACGACGAAGCTAAGCGCTGCTGGTACTGGAGACTTGCCGCCACGCCGGCTCCCCCGCGGCTCGGGCGTTACCTGGAAATTGCGTTTTGCCTGATAGGCCTCCAGAGCCATGGTTAGCTCGCCTTCGTCTGCCCGCTAGCGGCGCGCTTGCCGGCCCGTGGCTTAGCACTCAGCTTGGCGCTCTGACGCAGGGCATCCATGAGATCGATGACCTTGCCCTGAGGCTTTGGTTTCGCTTTCGGCAGCTCCCTGCCCTCGATTTTCGCCTTCACCAGCTCCGAAAGCGCCATCTCGTAGCGATCGTCATACTCCTGTGGATTGAAGGTGCCCTTTTTCGTGCCGATGATATGGCCGGCTAGTTCGAGCATTTCCTCATCGAACTTCATCTCCGGAATATCCTTGAAGACCGTATCCGGCTTGCGGACCTCGTAGTCGAAGCTCAACGTCGTCGCGACGACATGGTCGTCCTGCGGCCGGATCAGGACCGTGCGGTTGCGGCGGAAAAGCACCGCCTCTGCGATCGCCGCAACCTTCTGATCGCGCATCGCCCGAGCGATCAGCCCGAGCGCCTCCTCGTCATCGTCGCCCGCCGGCGCCAGATAGTAGGGCTTATCGAAATAGAGCTTGTTGATTTCGTTGTAGGGCACGAAGTTCTGGACGTTCAGCACTTTGTCGCTCTCCGGCATGACGCCGGCAATCTCATCGCCCTCGATCACGATGTATTCGCCGTTGTCCAGCTGGTATCCCTTGACCTGATCATCGCGTTCAACGGCCTTGCCGGTCTCGCTGTCGACGAACTGCCGCTCTACGCGATGACCGGTCTTGCGGTTGATGATGTTGAATGAGATGCGGTCCGATGTGGACACGGCGGTATATAGTCCCACGCCGCACACGAGGTCCCCGACCTTCAGATGGCCTTTCCAGCTTGCCCGAGCTGCCATGACATTCCCCTCAGTTGTCGTTCTGCAGTTTACGCCGGCGCCTTTCGTCCAAGGCTATGATCTTCTCAACGGATGCGACATCGTCGCTCGTCACCACCGGAACCGGGTCGGCAGCGATAGCTTCGAGCACATCCTTCGACAGTCCTCCGTTGCGGATCACCCATTCAAGAGTTTCGCGGGTCTGGCGTTCGGCCTTGAGCTGCGCGTAGAGCGCAATAATCAGCCGGTCTCGGGCATCTATCTGCCCGCTCTTGCGATCGATCTTTCGGATGTGAGGCACGTGATCACCCGCCCGCGTTTGCAACGAGAGGATTCAACAGATTGGAGGCGAAAAAGTTCCGGGACCCCGCGGGTTTGGCGCTCTTTTTTGCGTCGATGGCAACCCTGGAACCGCAGCACAGCGGATGAAACGATCTTCTCCTTGCCCTCTCAATGTTTTGCTGGCCCCCTCGAGATCGTGGAGCCGGTTGCCGAAACCGGATCGCTCGCCGGAAATGTGCCTTCCAATCCCTCATCGAGCTGTTCTTCTATGGCGTTGCGATCGCCTGCTGCACGGGCGCTCAACCGCGCCGTCGGTCCATCAGAGTTGACGTCACCGGCCTCGGCGGCAGCCATCTCCAACATGACCGCCTTGGCCAATTCGACTGCATTCCTTGAGTTGACGGATTGCGTCTCGTCATTGCGCAACAGCACGGAAACCACCTCCCCGCCGTCGCCTACGAATTCCACCGTGAAGCCCAGCTTGCCGCCCATTTCGGGAACCACCTGTGTGCCGACAATCTGCATGACGCTCTCCTTCAGCTCTTTCCTTCAGGGAAAACGGGAGCCACAAGCGAATGTTCCGAGGTGCTTCGGCAGGGCGATGGGCACAAAATACGGAACAATCAAATGCGACCGGCCATCTTGCGAGGCTGACGGCGGCCATTGCGCCGACTGCGGTCACTTACGGAGCGGAAAAGTCAGCTGGTCATACTACCTTTTGCGGCAATGTGGCGACGTCGTGATTTTAGTTTGTAGTGGAGCCACCTGTCTCTAAGCTGGTGATGTTGCGAACTCTGGTGAATCCAATGCGACAAGCTGTGATCGTCGGCGGAACGGGCCAGATTGGCCAAGCGGTAGGACAGAGCCTACTTCGAGAAGGATGGCGCGTCACGGCTTTGAGTCGTTCTCCTGCGGCTTTGATGCGCGACTGCAACCATGTCGAAGTTGACGCGCGTGATACTCAAAAGCTGACCGCAATTGTTGGCGACAGGACCGATTTGCTGCTCTCGTGCGTTGCATTCGACGAACGTGACGCCGAGTGCCTTATACAGGCGGGCCGCGCGGCAGGACGGATCGTTGCGATTTCAAGTGCAAGTGTCTATTGCGACAACGATGGGCGAACACTCGATGAGGCCTTCGAATGCGGATTTCCAGTTTTCGAATTACCGCTTAATGAGCAAAGCCCAACCGTTGCCCCCGGTTCTAAAACCTACTCGACACGCAAAGTCGCGATGGAAAATAAGCTTCTAACGGGCGCGTCATGCCCGGTTACTATTCTGCGTCCTTGCGCCATTCATGGACCTCAAAGCAAGCACGCACGGGAATGGTGGTTCGTGAAAAGGTTGTTGGACGGTAGAGCCGTTATTCCGCTGGCGTATCAGGGACGTAGCCGTTTCCAAACCACATCTGTTTCCGCCATCGCTGACGCGATTTTGAAAGCAATGGCCGGAAAATTGCCAGCCGTTGCAAACGTCTCCGATGCGGATAGCCCTGCCGTTTCAGAGATCGGTCGCGCGATCATGAATGTGATGGGCGTGCAGGCAGAGCTAATGGGTCTGCCTGAGACGGCGTCATACCCTCCAGAGCTTGGCGCGACCCCTTGGTCAATCCCTAGCCCTATGATTTGTTCAGGGGCGGCAACAGCGGCGATGACCTATGCCCAGTCTGTTGAACCGACGGTAAGGTGGCTTGTTAACACCGTAGACAGCAATAATTGGTGCGAATACCTGCCACAGTTAGCAGCATATCCAAGAGACCATTTCGACTACCGGTCAGATGAAGATGCCTTAAGGTTACAGGGTACCAAATCGTTGGCCGACTAGTATTTCTGCGATAGCCGGGAGACCGCCTGGTCTACGATCTGTCTCTGCGGCACTTGCGAACTAATGCCAAAAAAAAGCCACCGCTTTACACGGTGGCTAGAGTATGAAGGTCAAGAACCTCCAGAGGGAACAGTTGCTCCTCGACCGGGAGGATGGCCGACATGCGTGAGCAACCGTTGTCAATATGCGGTTTTGGCGCCGTCCGCTCAATCAACCAAGCACCGAAATTCCGCTGACGCAGAAATCATCTTTCCAGCGTTTCGGAAAACCGCGCGATATTGTACCTGCAGCCCGCTCCGTAAACACAGCATCCGGATATTAACATCAGGACAAGGACTGCCTCGCCGGCCCCGTCGATTCGCGCAGGATCAGTTCGACAGGCCACAATTCGTGGATCTCCAGCGGAGACCGCCCTGACAACAGCTGCAGCACGAGATCGGCACATCGCGATCCCGCCGCACGCATCGACGACCGCGTTGCCGAAAGCGACGGCACCATGTTGTCTGCAGTCAGATATGGAAAGACATCGTCATGCGCGACGACCGAGACATCCCGGCCAATCTGAAGCCCCAGCGACCGAGCCGCACGATAAACGCCGAGCGCCGTCATCATTGATCCCGCAACGAAGGCCGTTGGCGGGTTGGGCTGTTCGAGGAAAGAGCGTGCGAATCGGAAGCCAAGCTCGTCGGTGAAGTTTCCACTCGCCATCAGCTGCGGATCAGGCTCGATACCGTGGCTCTGGAGAGCCTTGCGGAAGCCACTGTCTCGATGAAGGGCATAGGTCGCGCCCGGCCGCCCGTTGATCATGGCAATGCGCCGATGACCGAGATCGATCAAATGCGATGTTGCCCGCTTGATCGCACCTTCGTTATCGATGTCGAGCCAGGCATGCGGCACGTCGATGGCAGATCGGCCATGCACAAGAAACGGCATGCCGAGTTCGTGGAGCAGCGCAATGCGCTCATCGTTGGGCTTGGGCGAGTGGACGATGATCGCATCGACGCGCCGGCTCTCCACGAGTCGCCGGTAGAGCTGCATCTCGTCTTCATGATTCGGATCCGCCATCGGGATGACGAGAATGTCGGTCTCATCCGCGACCAGTCGCTCCGCCATGCCGGCCATGAACTCGGCGAAGTGGAATTCGCCGGCACGCCCCATCACCACGCCGATTGCCCCGGCCCGGCCGGTCTTCAGCCGCACAGCATTCACGTTCGGACTGTAACCCAACCTGACGGCGGCTTCCGCAACACGCGCGCGTGTCGTCTCACTCACCTCGGGATAGCCACTCAGGGCACGACTGACTGTTGTGGGGGACAATCCCACTTGTTTCGCGAACTCTTTAAGCTTCATGCGACATTGCGTCTTTCGTGCTGATCCAGCCGGCTGCGCCAGCAAATGCTGTCTTCCCTTATGGCCTAAGCATAGCAGCATACAAACAGCCAAACCGTTTTCAATTTTAGATATTCCTCGGCCGGAGATCCTGCTCTTTTCCCACAACCGAATTCAGCGACATCCCTATGATTTTGCTTTGCTATCAATATTTGATCGCGGTTGTACGACTTTGACACGAGCACCCGCTTGACTCAATATCGAGCTTCTGACAGTTTTTTCCAGCCAAACCGTTTTCAATTTTTCCAATGTTTGGTTCTTTTGGGAGGAAGATATGACGTTTCGTTTCACAGCGGTCGCCGTCGCGGCCGCGCTGATCGGTATCGCACAGCCCTCGTTCGCGGCCGATATCAGCATTTCCGCAAGCTCGACCGGCAAGAATCTCGACCTGTTCCGCAAGCAGCTCGATGCCTTCGAGAAGGCGACCGGCAACAAGGTCAGCATCGTGACCATGCCGTCGTCGTCCACTGAACAGTTTTCGCAGTATCGCCTCTGGCTCGCCGCCGGCAACAAGGACGTCGACGTCTATCAGACGGACGTCATCTGGGCGCCGCAGCTTGCCGACCAGTTCGTCGATCTGAAGGATGCGGCAAAGGACGTCGTCGGCGATTTCTTCCCGTCGATCATCGCCTCGCAGACCGTGAACGGTCGCCTCGTCGCCATGCCGCTCTATACCGATGCGCCGGCGCTCTTCTACCGCAAGGACCTGCTCGACAAGTACGGCAAGCAGCCGCCGAAGACCTGGGACGAAATGGCGGCGACCGCCAAGGAAATCCAGGAGAAGGAACGCGCTGCCGGCCAGAAGGATCTGTGGGGCTATGTCTTCCAGGGCAACGCCTATGAAGGCCTGACCTGCAACGCGCTCGAATGGGTGAAATCGTCGGGCGGCGGCCAGATCATCGAAGCCGATGGCACGATCTCCATCAACAACGAAAACGCAGCAGCAGCGCTTGACCGCGCCAAGGGGTGGGTCGGAACGATCTCGCCCGGCGGCGTGCTGGCCTACCAGGAAGAAGAGTCCCGCGGCGTCTGGCAGACCGGCAATGCCGTCTTCATGCGCAACTGGCCCTACGCTTACGCTCTCGGCAATGGTGGAGACAGCGCCGTCAAGGGCAAGTTCGATGTGACGACGCTTCCGGTTGCCAAGGAGGGCGACACGCCGTCCTCGACGCTCGGCGGCTGGAACCTTGCCGTCTCCAAGTACTCGCAGAACCAGGACGCCGCGATTGCCCTCGTCAAGTTCCTGACCTCCAAGGAAAGCCAGAAGCAGCGCGCGATCGAACTCTCCAACCTGCCGACGCTTGTGGCGCTTTATGATGACAAGGACATCGCGGCCGCACAGCCGTTCATGCCAAACTGGAAGCCGATCTTCCAGAACGCCGTTCCGCGGCCGTCGGCATCCGCCAAGGTCAAGTACAACGAGGTCTCCTCGAAGTTCTGGACCGCCGTTCACAACTCGCTTTCGGGCAACGGCACCTCCGCAGAAAACCTCGAGCTTCTCGAAGCCGACCTGACGACGCTGAAGGGCGAGAACTGGTAATCGACGGCATCGGCAGCGGCGGACGTCCGCCGCTGCCTTTCCCTGAAGACGCCATCGTCAAATCGCCTCAAGAAGCGGGTACCTCATGACAGAAGTCGCAGTTTCCCAAAGCGTCGGATCGCGAGCGCGCGCCGTCAATACCTCGTCGGACTTGCGCGCCGAGCGCGTCCGTTCCGCCTGGATGTTTCTGGCCCCCACCCTGTTCATTCTGGCCGTCGTTGCCGGATGGCCTCTCTTCAGGACGATCTATTTCAGCTTCACGAACGCATCGCTCACGAGCCTCGGCGACGCGCAGTTTGTCGGCTTCAAGAATTATCTCTCCTGGATCACGTTGAAGAGCGGGCGAACTGTCTATAGTGGCCTGCTTGCCGACCCGAACTGGTGGAAAGCGGTCTGGAACACGATGAAGTTCGCGTTCCTGTCGGTGACCATCGAAACGATCCTCGGCCTTGTTGTCGCCCTGGTGTTGAACGCGAATTTCCCCGGTCGTGGCATCGTACGCGCCGCCATTCTCATTCCCTGGGCGATCCCGACGATCGTTTCCGCCAAGATGTGGGCGTGGATGCTCAACGACCAGTTCGGCATCCTGAACGATATCCTGCTCGGCCTCGGGCTGATCAGTCAGAAGATCGCCTGGACGGCCAATCCCGACACCGCGATGGTCGCGGTCCTCATCGTCGACATCTGGAAGACAACGCCCTTCATGGCACTGCTTATTCTCGCCGGGCTGCAGATGGTCCCCGCCGATATCTACGAGGCGGCCAAGATCGACGGCATCAACCCGATCCGCGTCTTCTGGCGGCTGACGCTGCCGCTGGTTCGCCCGGCCATCATGGTCGCCGTGATCTTCCGTATGCTGGACGCGATGCGCATCTTCGACCTCATCTTCGTGCTGACGCCGAACAATGCGCAGACCAAGACCATGTCCGTCATGGCGCGCGAAAATCTCTTCGACTTCGACAAGTTCGCCTATGGGGCGACAGCCTCGACGGTGCTCTTCCTGATCATCGCGACGATCACCGTGCTCTACATGTGGCTTGGTCGCGTCAAACTCGGTGGGAGCGATCGCTGATGCTGCTGACCCTGACCAAGAACACACTCTTCTACCTGCTCGTCACCGTTATCGTCGTCGTCGCGGTCTTTCCGTTCTACTATGCGATCCTGACGAGCTTCAAAGCCGGCACCGCCCTCTTCGAAGTCAACTACTGGCCGACCTCGATCTCGCTCACCAACTACACGACGGTCCTCACCACAGGCAGCTTCATCCGCAGCCTCGGCAACTCCCTACTGGTTGCCATCCTCGTCGTCGCAGCCTCGCTGCTGCTCGCCGTCACCGCATCCTATGCGCTTGCCCGCGTCAATTTCCGCGGCCGCGCGCTCCTGATGCTGACGATCCTGTCGGTCTCGATGTTCCCACAGATCGCGGTGCTTGCCGGCCTTTTCGAGCTGATCCGCTGGATCGGCATCTTCAACACGCCTTTCGCGCTGATCTTCTCCTACATGATCTTTACCCTGCCCTTCACGGTCTGGGTGCTGACCACCTTCATGCGCGATCTGCCGATCGAAATCGAGGAAGCGGCAATCGTTGACGGCGCCTCGCCCTGGGTCATCATCACCCAGGTTTTCATGCCGCTGATGTGGCCGGCTCTGGTGACGACGGGGCTGCTCGCCTTCATTACGGCCTGGAATGAATTCCTCTTCGCCCTAACCTTCACCTCATCGGACGCTCAGCGAACAGTGCCGGTTGCCATCGCCCTGCTTTCGGGCGGCAGCCAGTTTGAAATCCCATGGGGCAACATCATGGCAGCCTCCGTCATCGTCACGGTACCTGTCGTTGTCCTGGTCCTGATATTCCAGCGGCGCATCATCTCCGGCCTGACAGCCGGCGGTGTCAAAGGTTGAAGAAAGCACGATATGGCACAGATTCGACTCGATAATATCCGCAAGAGCTTCGGTGCGCTTGACGTCATCAAGGGCGTCTCGCTTGATATCCGCAAGGGCGAATTCATGGTTTTCGTCGGCCCGTCCGGCTGCGGCAAGTCCACGCTGCTGCGGTTGATCTCCGGGTTAGAGGACATCACCTCGGGCACGCTTTCCTTCGATGGCGAGGCGGTGAACCGCTACGCTCCTTCGAAGCGCGGCATTGCCATGGTCTTCCAATCCTATGCGCTCTATCCGCATATGACCGTGTTCGAGAACATGGCCTTCGGCATGAAGCTGTCGGGACGCACCAAGGACGAGTGCAAGGCCCGCGTCGAGCAGGCAGCCGGCATGCTGCAGCTGTCGCCTTATCTGGAGCGTCTGCCACGTCAACTGTCGGGTGGTCAGCGTCAGCGTGTCGCGATCGGTCGCGCCATCGTCCGCGACCCCAAGGTGTTCCTGTTCGACGAGCCCCTATCGAATCTAGATGCCGCTCTGCGCGTCGCAACGCGGCTGGAGATCGCAAAGCTTCACCGCAGCATGCACGGCACGACGATGATCTACGTCACCCACGACCAAGTCGAGGCAATGACGCTTGCCGACCGCATCTGCGTGCTCCGCGACGGCGTTGTCGAACAGGTCGGCACCCCGCTTGAACTCTACGAGACACCGAATTCCGTTTTCGTCGCCGGCTTCATCGGTTCGCCGAAGATGAATTTTCTGACGGGCGAATTTTCGGCACCTTACAACGCCCACACCATCGGCGTGCGGGCCGAACACATCGAGATCGTCCAGCAGGCGCCCGCCTGGACGGGAACCGTCATCCATTCCGAAATCCTCGGCTCGGATAGTTTCGTCTATCTAGACATCGGCATACCGGAACCGCTCGTCGTTCGCGAAACGGGCGTATCGAGCCATCAACCCGGCCAGAAACTCGGCGTCGCACCGGTTCAGGGCTACGTTCACCGCTTCGACCAATCCGGACGCGCGCTCGAGAGGATGCCCCTCAAAGGCGCGGCCTGACACCATCAAACCACAGGATCCGACCGCTTTCCCATCGGTTTCGGTCCGCTATCGCATGAAGGAGCAGCAACTTGGCTATTCGTACCATTGTCTGGGGTGAAAACATCCACGAAACAACCAATGCCATCGTTCGGGGCATCTATCCCGAAGGCATGCACACCACCATCGCCAATGCGCTGAACACCGATCCTGGTATCAGTGCGACGACAGCGACGCTGCAGGAGCCGGAACACGGCCTGACCGAGGCGCGCCTCGCCGAAACCGACGTGCTCACCTGGTGGGGCCACAAGGACCACGGCGCCGTTTCCGACGTCGTCGTCGAACGCGTCGCCAAGCGCGTCTGGGAAGGCATGGGCCTCCTCGTGCTGCATTCCGGCCACTTCTCGAAGATCTTCAAGCGCCTGATGGGCACGCCCTGCGCGCTGAAGTGGCGCGAGGCCGGCGAGCGCGAGCGTCTTTGGACGATCAACCCGCGCCACCCGATCGCAGCCGGCCTCGACGAAAACTTCGTGCTGGAGAACGAGGAAATGTACGGCGAGCAGTTCTCGGTGCCGGAGCCGCTCGAAACGGTCTTCATCTCCTGGTTCCAGGGCGGCGAAGTCTTCCGCTCGGGCCTGACCTGGCGCCGCGGGGCTGGTAACATTTTCTACTTCCGCCCTGGCCATGAAACCTATCCGACCTATCATGATGCCAACGTTCAGAAGGTACTCATCAACGGCGTGAAATGGGCCTATAACCCGCAGGGCGATCTGAAGAGCATCACCGATGCCCCGAATGTTCCGGTCGAAAAGGCCCTCGAGCCCATCGTCGAACGCGGCCCGCGGCTGCATCAGGCCGGCGAAGCCGGTTACCGCTGAGGAGCACACATATGCGACTACTCGTTCTTGGCACAGGCACGATGGCCAAAAACCAGGTTACCAACTTCCTCGCCATCGATGGCGTGGAAGTGGTCGGCGCCGTCGATACCGACCCGGCGCGCCTTGCCGAATTTGCCGATCACTTCCACATCGAGAAGCGTTTTCAGACGCTCGAGGAAGCGATCGCCTGGGGTGAATTCGACGCGGCCACCAACGTAACGCCGGATCGTATCCACCACCCGACCAGTCTGGCGCTGATCGCCGCCGGCAAGCATGTGTTTTGCGAAAAGCCGCTGGCGGAGCACTACGCCGATGCGCTGGAGATGACGGAGGCCGCGGAAGCTGCCGGCGTCATCAACATGGTCAACCTCACCTATCGCAACGTGGCTCCGCTGCAGCGCGCCCGCGAAATGGTGCTGGCCGGTGAACTCGGCACCATCCGTCACGTCGAGGCCTCCTACCTGCAAAGCTGGCTGGTCTCGCGCGCCTGGGGCGACTGGCGCACGGAATCGCGTTGGCTGTGGCGTCTGTCGACCGGCCACGGCTCGAACGGCGTGCTCGGCGATGTCGGCATCCACATCCTCGACTTCGCGGCCTATGGAGCAGCGACCGATATCGACCACGTCTTTGCCCGCCTGAAGACCTTCAACAAGGCACCGGGCGGCCAGATTGGCGAGTATCTGCTGGATGCCAACGACAGCTTCACGATGTCGGTCGATTTCACCAACGGTGCTCTCGGCGTCATCCACGCCACCCGTTGGGCGACCGGCCATCTCAACGAGCTGAAGCTTCGTATCTACGGCGAAAGGGGCAGCCTGGAAGTGATCCATCGTCCGGACGGTTCCGAACTGCGCGGCTGCTTCGGCGAGGACATCGAGAATGCTATTTGGCGTGATATCGAGGTCCCTGCAGTGCTGACAAATTACCAGCGCTTTGCCGAAGCGGTCAGAACCGGAAAGCAGGACGACCCGACGTTCCGCCACGCCGCAAACCTGCAGAAGGTCATCGACCTTGCGATCGTGTCGGAGAAGGAGCGGCGGGAGCTCAATCTGCTGGAGGCCTCTGAACAGGATAACCCAGCAGACAAGCGGATACCACCGCTGACGGTCGTCGTTTGACACAAGGCAACCAGCCGGAAGCGATAAAGGCCCGCTCATGCGGGCCTTCATCATTCGAAGTTACCGTAGGCGATCTGCGAGCAGACCGATCGAAGTTGCATCGGCATTGGCGAAAGCGAGCCGGAGATAGTGCTCCTGCCCTTTTCCGAAATAGCTTCCCGGCAGGCAAACGACGCCCGCTTCCTTCGCCAGACGCTCTGCGACAGCGGCTGAGCTGAGATCCTCGAAGGGATGGCGGATAAACGCGAAATAGGCGCCGACCGCGCCGATCTCCCAGCCTGGCAGTCCCGACATCACGGCCCGCAAGGCATCGGCACGGCGCGCGATCTCCAGGCGGTTTTCCGCCCGCCAATCCGCAAGGATCGGCATCGCCGCGGCAACGGCAACCTGCGCGGCGCGCGGCGCGCAGATCTGCATGTTGTCCATCACCTTGGTGATCTCGGCGAGCACGTTGACCCCAGCCGTAATCGCTCCAAGACGATGGCCGGGAATGCAGAAGGACTTCGAGAAGCTATAGAGCAGGATCAGCGTGTCTTCCCAGCCCGGGATCGTCAGCAGCGGATGCGGAGCGCCGTAGCCCTTGGGAAGGAAGTCGCGGTAGGTCTCGTCGACGATCAGCCATGCCCCATGCTTGCGGCAGAGCGTGAACAGCTCAAGCAGCAATTGAGGCGGATAGATCGCCCCCGTCGGATTGTTCGGCGTCACGACCGCCAGCACCTTGGCGCCGCCGACCAGAGCCCTTTTTGCCGACTGAACCTCGGGCAGGAAGCCATTTTGCGCGTCGCAGTCGACCAATACACGCTTGATGCCGAGCATCGACAGCGTCGTCTCTTGATTGAAATAGAACGGATTGGTCAGCGCCACCGTATCGCCCGCGCCGGCAAGCGCGATTGCCGCTGACATGAAGGCTTGGTTGCAGCCCGCGGTGATATGAATGTTGGCGGCGGAAACCGACGCCCCATAGACATCAGACATATGCTGGGCATAGACGTCTCTCAGCACGCCCTCACCTTCGATCGGACCATAGCCCGTCGTCTTTGGCGAAGATGCCGCTTCGCCAAGCAACCGCAGCATTTCGGGATGGGCTGGATAGCCGGGCACCGCCTGCGAAAGATCGACCGGGGACCCCTTGGCGCCCTTGTACTCGCGAGCCCAGGCAAGAACCGAGGGAATGGGTGGCGGAGACAGGCGGGAAACAAGCGGATTGGCAAAGGCAGACATGCAGATCTCTTATCGAACGAGGTGAACCGTCACTCCTGCACGGAATGGGCCTGCTCGGCAACATGCATTCAAGAATGTCGCACAGGGATCTTCACGAACCGCAGCAGGCCTTGAGTTTCGATAACTTCGGCACCTTGATATGTCTGTTGGCGATGATCGAGATCACGCCATCAGCTTTCAGTTTCGACATCTGGCGGGAGACCGTCTCGATCGTCAGCCCCAGGAAATCGGCAATATCGGCTCGCGACAGCGGCAGGTCGAATTGGCGCTTTTTTCCCACATGGGGTAATCGCGGGAGCGAGTCGCCCCTGATGGCCAGAAGTGGTCACGCTCTTGAAGAGCAGGTGGTTGTTCCCCGATAGGATGGAAGTA